>NZ_JBIVXL010000006.1:0-196513 GCF_044769225.1 Paenarthrobacter sp. NPDC090522 | reverse complement strand
GCAACCAGGCAAACAACATGTGCGGACGTAGCTCAGCTGGTAGAGCACCACCTTGCCAAGGTGGATGTCGCGAGTTCGAATCTCGTCGTCCGCTCCACGGAAAAGCAGCTCCTCGGAGCTGCTTTTTTTATGCCCTCATCCAGCCAAGCGGGGTTACAGGGCCGCAATTCATCAGCCCACTTAATCTATAAGGCTAAGAAAAAATCGCTTTATCCAATGTGATTGGTCTCGCATAATGTACTGCGAACTCATCACCAATCGCCCCTTGGCAGGAGTACCCATGAATCAACAGACCGCTTCGCAGTCGGTCCTGAGGCGTAAGCCGATCGACGACATCGAAGAAGAAAGCAAGCACAGCGGACTCTTCAAGAGTCTTGGCCTCTGGCAACTGACGGCCATCGGCGTTGGCGGAATCATCGGCGTCGGCATCTTTTCGCTGGCAGGGCTGGTGGCCCATGGCGACGCCAACAACCCCGGCGTGGGCCCGGCGGTACTCATTTCCTTCCTGGTGGCCGGCCTCGCCTCCGGTGCGGCCGCACTGTCCTACGCCGAATTCGCGGGAATGATTCCGCGGGCCGGTTCTGCCTACACCTACGGGTACGTCGCCCTCGGGGAGATCATCGGCTGGTTCATTGGCTGGGACCTCCTGCTGGAGTACATCGCGATCGTTGCCGTCGTCGCCATCGGCATCTCCGGCTACTTCGACGCCTTCCTGTCAGGCATTGGCATCCACATGCCCACGTGGATGACTTCCACTGCGGATGAAGGCAAAGGCGGCGTCATCAACCTGCCCGCCATCCTCGTGTGCCTCCTGGTCACCTGGATCCTCAGCCGGGGAACCAAGGCCTTCGGCCGTTTTGAACTCGTGGCGGTAGCCATCAAGGTGGTCCTGATCCTGTTCATCATTGGACTGGGCATCTTCTACATCAACACCGAGAACTTCAACCCGTTCATGCCCAGCGGCTTCGGTCCGGTCCTGGCCGGCGCAGCCACGGTCTTCTTCGCCGTGTTCGGCTACGACGCCATGAGTACTGCCGCCGAGGAAGCCAAGGATGGCAAGAAGCACATGCCCAAGGCAATCGTGCTGTCACTGATCATCGCCATGTTGCTCTACGTGGCCGCCACCCTGGTGCTGACAGGAATGCAGAACTACAAGGACATCGATCCCAAGGCCGGCTTCGCTTCGGCCTTCGCAGGAGTAGGCCTGCCCGTGATCGCCACGATCATCTCGGTGTTCGCCGTCCTTTCCATCCTCACGGTAATGCTCACGTTCCTTCTGGGCGTCACGCGCGTCTGGTTCTCCATGAGCCGGGACGGGCTCCTGCCGGGTTGGTTCGCAAAGACGGACAAACACGGTACCCCGCAACGCGTCACCTGGATCGCCGGCATCGGTTCAGCCTTCCTTGCCGGGGTCTTCCCCATCAAGGAAGTCGCGGACCTGACCAACGTCGGCATCCTTGCGGCCTTCGTGGTGGTCTGTGTCTCGGTGATCGTCTTCCGCTACACCAAACCCAATGCACCCCGGACCTTCCGGCTTCCCCTCATGCCCGTGGTCCCCGCGTTCGGTGTCTTGGCGTCGGCCTTCCTGATGGCCCAACTGCACTGGCAGACGTGGCTCCGCTTCGGCGCATGGCTCATCATCGGTTTGATCATCTACTTCTTCTACGGCAAAAAGCACTCCTTGATGAACCCGGACAGTCCACGTCATCTGGAGTCCAGTAAGCCCTTGGCGTAGCGGACTACCGGATCCTTGGCACCCCCGCCGACTGGTGTTAGGGTCACTCTCGGAGGAGCGAACTGGCTCCGCGACGGAAAGGAGGTGCCCGTGGGATTAATTGACGACCTGAAGGGCAAGGCTCAGGGTCTCATTCAGGGCAACGAAGAAGCCATCCAGAATGGCATCGAAAAGGCCGGAGACTTCATCGACGAAAAGACCGGCGGCAAGTTCGCCAACCAGGTCGATGCTGTCCAGAACGCCGCTTCCGATTTCGTGGCCAAGTCAGATGGGGACGCCGGACAGGCTCCCGTCGCGGATGAGCCAAAGCAGCCATAGCTGCCTGAGCCGCCACACCAGATACGTCAAGGGGGCACCGGTCCCGCCGAGAGGCGCCGCCGGTGCCCTTGGCGTTTAACGAACCGCACCAGGGCAGGCCCTCGGGTAGTTTGGAGAGTATGCCTTCACCCTCTTCAGCGGTCCAACGCCCCACCAGCAAAGAGGGACTCGGCCCACCCCTTTCCGCCGGCATCGTGACGGCGCTGGTCGGATTCACCTCCTCCTTCGCCGTGGTCCTCGCAGGCCTGCGCGCTGTGGGCGCCAACCAAGAGCAGGCCTCCAGTGGCCTCCTGGCGCTGACCCTGACCTTTGGACTTGGCATCCTATGGCTGTCGTGGCGGTCCAGGCTCCCCATAACCCTTGCGTGGTCCACCCCTGGCGCGGCGCTCCTCGCCTCTGCAGGAATGGTCGACGGCGGCTGGCCCGCGGCAGTAGGAGCCTTCCTGGTCGTCGGGGTGCTGATCCTCCTGACAGGCCTGCTTCCCGTGCTCGGACGGCTGATGACCAGGATTCCCACAACCCTCGCCCAGGCCATGCTTGCCGGCGTCCTGCTCCCGTTGTGCCTTGCCCCGTTCAAATCACTGGGCTCCGCTCCCCTCCTGGTTGGCCCCGTGGCGCTGTGCTGGTTGCTGATGATGAAGTTCGCGGCACGCTGGGCGGTCCCTGCTTCCCTGCTCGTGGCACTGGGGGTCATCGGCATCCATATGGGGTTGAATGGCGTCCAACTCCCCCTCGATTCACTGATGCCACGGCTTGAATGGACCACACCGGCTTTCACGGTGGAAGCCGCAGTCGGCATTGCCCTGCCTCTGTTCATCGTCACCATGGCGTCGCAGAACATTCCCGGCGTTGCGGTCCTGAAGTCGTTTGGATTCACCACCCCGTGGCGGCCGTCCATGCTGGTGACGGGAGCCGGAACACTTGTGGGTGCGCCCTTTGGCGGCCACGCCATCAACCTTGCTGCCCTCAGTGCCGCCTTGGCGGCTGGGGAGGAAGCCGGACGGGACCAGGGCAGGCGCTGGATCGCCGCCTTCACCTCCGGCGTGGCCTATCTGCTTCTGGCAGTCTTTTCCGCGGCCCTTGTCACGGTGGTGGCCGCCGCGCCTTCGGGCCTCCTCGAGGCGGTTGCGGGCCTGGCACTGCTCGGCACCCTGGCCTCCTCCATCTCTTCGGCACTGGCCGTTGCCGAAGACCGCATTCCCGCATCGGTGACCTTCCTCCTCGCTGCCTCCGGGCTCAGCTTCGCCGGAATCGGTGCGGCTTTCTGGGCGTTGGCCGGCGGCATCCTCATCCGCTTGTTGCTGAAGTCAAGGGAACCACTGCAACCGCGGTAACGGTGGCCAATGAAATGACCGCCCGGGCAAAGCCCGGGCGGTCATTTTGAGTCAGGTCCTGAGGGATCAGGCGGGCTCGTGGTTCTGCCCCTCACGGGCCAGCGCGGTCAACCTGGAGACCGCCCGGAAGTACTTCTTCATGTAGCCGCCACCCATCATTTCTTCGGTGAAGAGCTTGTCGAACGGGACACCGCTGGCGAGAATGGGCACATCCTTGTCATACAGGCGGTCGGCAAGGACAACGAACCGCAGGGCGACGGCCTGCTCCGTAATTGTTTCCACATCCCGCCAGACCACGGCCTCGATCCCGGAAATCAACTGGCGGTAGCGGCTCGGGTGCACGCCGGCGAGGTGGTCCACCAAGGTGCGGAAATCGTCCACCGCCACGGTCTTGCCGTCGAACTCTGCCTGCATGCGGTGCTTGAGTTCTTCGGTCTTGAGTGGCGCAGGAGCGGCGGGCAGGCCGCGGTGCCTGAAGTCTTCGCCATCGATCCTCACCACATCGAATTGGTCGGCGAGGACCTGGATTTCCCGCTGGAAGTCAACAGCCGCGAAACGGCCTTCACCCAGGGAACCCGGCAGCGTGTTGGACGTAGCAGCGAGCTTCACGCCGGCGTCGGCCAGTTCCCGCATGAGGCGGGACATCAGGACGGTGTCACCGGGGTCGTCCAGTTCGAATTCGTCAATGCACACCAGTTTGTAGCTGCTGAGCGCCTCCACCGTCTTCCGGAAGGACAACGCGCCAACCAGGTTGGTGTACTCAACGAACGTACCAAAAGCCTTCGGACCCGGGGACCTGTGCCACAAGGAGGCCAAAAGGTGGGTCTTGCCCACACCGAAGCCGCCGTCGAGGTAGATTCCAGCCCGGGTGGCAGCTTTCTTGGCAAACAACTTCTTGAAGAGCCCGCCGTTGTCATCGGCTCCGACGCTGTCGGCAAATGCCGAGAGCAGCTTGACCGCGTTGGCCTGGCTGGGCTGCGAAGGGTCCGGTCGGTAGCTGTCGAACGAAACCTCGCCGAACCGCGGAGAGGGGTAGAACCCTTTAAGGAGCTCTTCCACTGAGACTGCCGGTGTGCGGGCAGCCAATTGTTCGATCTGTACCACGGTGGTCCGTTCTTCAGGTTGTGGGTCCCCAGCAAGAATACCGGCATCGGGGGCTCCACGAACGGGCACGTGACCAAAGCCATGTTTCACCATGTGAACAGCCGGGAAGCATTGGCTGCGGCCCGTGGTTAGTGTTGGGAGCAAGCCGGGCAGGCAAGTGCAGCACCATCGAAGTGCCTGGCTCCGTCCAATGTCAGTGAAAGGCCACCAGCATGTCCTACCCCGTTGAACAGAACGAAAAGTTCGCCGCTTACGCGAACCCCGAACGACTCGTATCCACCGAATGGCTCGCCGCAGCACTGGCAGAGGGCGCCCTCGCCGACGGCAAGCTGGTGGTCGTGGAGTCCGATGAGGACGTCCTCCTGTACGAAACCGGGCACATCCCCGGCGCCGTCAAGATCGACTGGCACACCGACTTGAATGATGAAGTCACCCGCGACTACGTGGACGGCGCAGCGTTCGCGGCGTTGGTTGCCGCCAAGGGCATCTCCCGCGACAGCACGGTGGTTATCTACGGCGACAAGTCCAACTGGTGGGCCGCGTATGCCCTGTGGGTCTTCACACTGTTCGGCCACGAGGACGTGCGCCTCCTCGACGGTGGCCGCGACAAGTGGATCGCCGAGGGCCGCGAACTCACCACCGACGTCCCTGCCCCGGCTGCCGGAAGCTACCCGGAAATCGAGCGCAACGACGCCCCCATCCGCGCCTTCAAGGAAGACGTCCTGGCCCACCTCGGCAGCCCGCTGATCGATGTCCGCTCCCCCGAGGAGTACACGGGCCAGCGCACCCACATGCCCGCGTACCCCGAGGAAGGCGCCCTCCGTGGCGGCCACATCCCCACTGCCGCATCCGTTCCCTGGGCCAAGGCAGCAGCCGAGGACGGCACCTACCGCACCCGTGAAGAGCTCGAAGCCCTTTACCTCGGCGACGCCGGACTGCAGGCGGGCGACGACGTCGTGGCCTACTGCCGCATCGGTGAACGCTCCAGCCACACCTGGTTCGCACTGAAGTACTTGCTGGGCTTCGACTCCGTACGCAACTACGACGGTTCCTGGACCGAATGGGGCAACGCGGTCCGCGTTCCGATCGTCAAGGGCGCGGAACGCGGTTCTGTTCCTGCAGCCCTGGTCCGTAACTAGCGCGTCATCCGGCGGAGCAGTGCGTAAGCTGGAAGTGATGAGTACCAACACTTTGCCCGCCGCGTTGGCGGAAATCGTCGATGACTTCCAGGCACTGTCCGAGCCGGAGCGCCTGCAGTTGCTGCTTGAGTTTTCCCGTGGACTGCCGGAACTGCCGGAGCGCCTCACCAACCATCCGGAATTGCTGGAGCAGGTTGTCGAGTGCCAGTCCCCGCTGTTCCTGACCATCGAGTCCGAGAAAAACGGGACGGACCCGGCTGGTGCCCGTGCCTACCGGTTGTTCTTCAAGGCACCACCGGAGGCTCCCACTACGCGTGGGTTCGCCGGTGTCCTGCATGAGGGACTCGATGGCCTGACGGCACAAGAGATCCTTGCGGTTCCGGACGACATGCCGGAACTGCTGGGATTGACCCGGGCCATCACTCCCCTGCGCATGCGCGGAATGACGGCCATGCTGGGACGCATCAAGCGGAAAGTGGCAGCGGCCAGCAGGCTGGAACGCTAGGCCATGGCCAAGAAAGCGGCTTCACAGGGAACGCCGGCCACAGCAGCTTTGACTGCGGCCGGCGTTCCTTTCGTTGCGCACCCCTACGCCCACGATCCCTCGGCCGCCAGCTACGGGCTGGAAGCCGCGGAAGTCCTGGGCATGGACCCTGCCAGGGTCTTCAAGACGCTCATGGTGGAAGTCGAAGGCCGGCTCGCTGTGGGCATCGTTCCCGTGTCCGGCAACCTGGACCTCAAGGCCGTGGCGGGTGCGCTCGGCTCCAAGAAAGCCGCCATGGCCGATCCCAAGGCCGCCGAGCGTCGCACGGGCTATGTCCTCGGTGGGATCTCCCCCTTGGGGCAGCGCCAGCCTTCCCCCACGGTGCTGGATGAGTCGGCGTTCGCCTTCGACACGATCCTCGTTTCAGGTGGCCGCCGCGGCCTGGACCTTGAACTGTCTCCGGCCGACCTCGTCCGCCTGACCCAAGCCGTCACGGCAAGGATCGGTACCGTCAAGAACTGAGGTCCCCCGATCCCGGCCGCGGTGCGGGGTCTCCCGGGTTGTTGCGGGGAGCCAGTTGCCGTTGCAGCCAGGACGCGACAAGGCGTTCCCACTTGCCCGGGTCGACGTTCCATTCCTTGGTGTGGCGCGCCCCGTGGAAGGGTTCGAACGTCACCATTTCCGGGTTCTTCTCCGCCAGGCTCGCTGAGGGTTCAAAGGGCACATAATCGTCGTCGACGCTGTGGATCACCAGTGTGGGCGTTCGCAGCTCAACTGCCCTGGCTTCCCAGTCCATCGCTTTGAGGTCAACGGGTGCGGCGAGGCCGGTCAGTCTGCGTCCCAGCGGATGGGTGAGCATCAGCTGACCGTACCTGCCCACGTTGTAGGGAATCTTGTTCATCTCGGCGTGGTGGGCCATGACATTGACCCAGTTGATGACCGGGGCATCGAGCACCAGCGCACGGATCAGGTGCCTGTGCTTGGCAAGGTCTGCTGCCTGAAGGCTGATGGCTCCGCCCATTGACCATCCAAACAGAACCACTTCTTCGGCCCCATGTTCCAGGGCGTACTCGATCGCGGCTTCCACATCGCGCCATTCCGTAGAGCCAAGGCCGTACCTGCCGTCCAGGGCGGAGGGCGCCAGGCCGTCGTTCCGGTAGGAAACCAGCAGGCTGTCCAGGCCCAATGCCTTGGCCGTCCGCACCGCCCGCAGCCCCTCAAGCCGGTTGGCACCCCGGCCATGCACCATGATCGCCCAGACTTTCGCGGGTGCCGCCGCGTCCGCCCTGACCAGCCAGGCCGGAGCCTTGCCGCCGTCCACTGCAATGTCCACGTCCTCGGCAGCCAGCCCGATCGCTGCCGGGTCAGGATAGACGGCACCGCTCCACCAACCGCGCCTTGCCCCGGAAAGGTCTCCACTGTAGACCTGCTCCACCTCGCGGAGCACGGTCTGCTCGGCCGGCGAATAGGACACGATCCTGCCGATCCTGGCATGCCCCCTGCCGCCGTCGAAGAAGAGGCTGAAGACGCCGTCGATCGTCGTGTCCGGCGTGGCGGCGAGGATAACCTGTGGCCCCTTGTCCCCCCGGATCACCGCCAGGACCTCCTGGTCCTCGTTACGTGCCGCCGGCGTAATGACCCGGCGCGCGAAATAGACCGCGAGCGCCGAAGACCCTGCTCCCACCAAGGCCGCGAGGGACCCTCCGGTGAGGATTCCCGCGATGGCCCATTTGGCGCGAAGGGAGAGGGTGGAGTCTGCAGAGTCGCCCGCTGGCGTGTTCTTCGATGCCATGGCTCCATTCTCTCTGCTCGGTCGCCCTGGTGCGCACACGCCTGCGTCGGGCGGAGGAGAATTGCTGGTCAAAAGCCTGCGGTGTGGAGTTCGGCGGGTCTACGCTGTAGCCATGAGCGATCCCATCGTCATCCTGACAGAAGAGCCCCTGGGGCACGACGACCGTGCGAACATTGCCAAACTGCTCGACGACGGCGACGCGCCGATCGTCGTCCTGGTTCCGGCCAACACTGAGCGGCATCTCCTGGTGGACTTCCTGGAGAACCTTTCATTGCTTGATATCGCCAAGGCGTTCAAGGAACTTGGCGCGAAGTCGCCGGACCCGCAGGTTGAGCGGGCGGAGGCTTCGGAGGCGCTTGCAACGTCGTTGGCTGCCCTCGCCGGCTTGGGCAGCGGCGTCACCGGCGAGATCGTGGACGGCGGTGCCGTGGCCGGCCTGGTGTCCAAGGTAAGGTCCCTTGAGGCCGCCCAGGCGGTAGTGGTCACCCGTCCGCATGCCATTGCCGACACTTTCCATACGGACTGGGCCAACAAGGCCCAGGACCAGCTGGGACTCCCGGTGCTGCATCTGTATGCCGGTTCGGGATTTATCGGCGACTCGTGAGCGTTGCATAAGACATGACGTCATCTGAGAACACCAGCGCGCCCGTGGAGAAGTCCGATGCCCAGTGGCGCGAGGAACTGACCCCTGACGAGTACCGTGTGCTGCGGCAGGCCGGAACCGAGCGTCCCTACACGGGCGAGTACTGGGACACCCACACAAAGGGCGTCTACCAGTGCCGTGCCTGTGGCGCCCAACTGTTTACCAGCGGCGAGAAATTTGATTCCCACTGTGGCTGGCCCTCCTTCTGGGCGCCGCTGGCCGAGGGAACTGTCCGCTATTTGCACGACCGGACCCTTGGCATGGAACGCATCGAGGTGCGGTGCGCCAACTGCGATTCCCATCTTGGCCACGTCTTTGAGGGCGAAGGCTATGACACCCCCACCGACCAGCGGTTCTGCATCAATTCAATTTCGCTTCGCCTGGTGGAGACCGACGCCTCCTGATCGCTCCGGTGCGGGCTCCGGTCGGGAGCCCGCACCTTTCAGTGGCTTCCGCTGGAGCTTGAGGGTCCACCGTCTACGTTTTGCAACAGTATCTCTTATGCTCCACCCGATTTTGAATAAGCGATGCTTCTCCCGTTGCTACGCTCGCCTCAGAAGCATTACCTACTTCGAAAGGGCTGAGTTCCATGACAACCATCGCTACCTCCACCCTTCCGCTTGTCACTGCCGACAACGCGGACTGGAAAGCACTCAAGGCCGCTGCCACGGCCCTCCAGTCGTACCAGGAGCAGGACGGTTCCATCGCCGATCCCGCGGTCCACGCCGAAGCTGCTGCCCTCGTGGCCGCCCTCACCGAGGCAATCACCAATCTGGCACCCAGCTTCCCGCACGACGCCCTCTACCTGGAGCTCCTCGTTGCCGACTTCGCACGCTGGGCCAAGGACGGCTTCGGCGTTCCGGACTTCCTCGACTCGCTCCAGGCCTTCCAGCCGCAGCAGCAGCGCATCGACGGCCTGCAGCACCTGGTGGTGTTCCCCATGTACACCCAGAACGGCAGCACCAACCGTCTGGTGGAGGCCGTCCTGATCGAGGTCATCTGGCCGGAGTTCATTGGCGGCCTGGAAGCCGGCGAGTACTCCAACAAGCTCTTCGTACCGATCCGGTTCGTCGATTTCACCGCCGGTTACGACACCAACTCCGCCGTACTCTTCCCGGAAACGGTCGCAGTCCGGGAGACCCCGACGTTCACGTGGGGTGCCATTTTTGCCGACCGCGAAGCGGCCCGTTTCCGGCGCGTCCTGAAGGCAGCTGCCGCAACCACCTCCCTGGAACTGCCTGAGGACGCCGCCCAGCTCCTCGAAGACCAGGAGCTGACCCAGCGAACCTTTGTCATGTGGGACCTCATCCACGACCGCACCCACATGCGCGGCGACCTGCCGTTCGATCCGTTCATGATCAAGCAGCGGATGCCCTTCTTCCTCTACTCCCTCGAGGAACTCCGCTGCGACCTGACCGCCTTCCGCGAAGCGGTCCGGATCGAAAAGGACGAAGAGGCCGACGCGGACGCACGCAAGCACGCGAAGCTGGTCCAGTACGCAGTGATCTTTGACCGGATCTTCCGGTTCGCCATCACCGGCAACCGCGTCCGGAACTACGACGGCCTGGGCGGCCAGCTGCTGTTTGCGTGGATGCACCAGCACCGCGTGCTCCACTGGACCGACAGCAAACTCAGCATCGACTGGGAGGAAGCTGCCGCCGTCGTGGTTGAACTGGGTGCCCGCATCGAGGACCTGTACTGGCGCTCCATCGACCGGCCGAAGGCCGCACACTGGATTGCCGCCTACCAGCTCATCTCCGAGACCGTCACCCCGCACCCAGCCTCGGTATGGGCCAAGGGCCCCGACGCGCTCCCCCTCGCCGGACCGCCGCGGGCACTGACCGACCAGGTCCTCGACGACGAATTCCCGCTGTCCATGTTCTACGAGGCACTGGAGAAGAAGATGCGCCCCGTCATCGAGTCCACCACCGGCATCACAGGTGCGATGGCGGCCTGATGCCACCACTGACAGTCCTTGTGACCGGCGGTAGCAGCGCTTCGGGTGTAGCCACCGCGCGGGCGTTGGCGGCCGCCGGCCACAAGGTATTCACTGTCGGCTCAGACTCCGCCAGGATCGGCGCGGCCGCCCACGACGCCGGACACGGCGTAACGCCGCTGACATGCGACCTGGCGAGTTTGGCGGCCGTCCGCGAGCTTGACGCGACCCTTCGCGGACTGGGCGTGGAACGTGTGGATGGACTCATCCACCTGGTGGGAGGCTGGCGGAGCGCCACCGGCATCGAAGACCAGGGCGACGACGATTGGGCGGACCTGGAATCCAGCGCCATCACCACCGTGCGCAACGTCTCCCGCGTCTTCTACCGGCAGCTGGCATCCTCACCCACCGGGCGGTTTGCCATGGTGTCATCGACGACGGCGGCAGCTCCCACCGCGGCAACGGCAAGTTACGCCGCAGCCAAGGCAGCGGCCGAGGCGTGGACCCTGGCGGTTGCGGAAGGGTTCGCGCGGGACCAACAAGGCGACGGCAACGGGCCGGCGGAGCAACGGAGCGCAGCGGTGGTCTTCGTGGTGAAATCCCTCGTGGACGCCGGCATGCGGCGTGCCAATCCCGGCCGGGAGTTTCCCGGCTATACCGACGTCGAAGACCTGGCGACCGCCGCCGTCGGGCTCTTTGACCAGCCCGCCGACTCCCTGAACGGCCAGCGGATCCTCCTGGCGAAATAGACTTGAAAGCGTGAATGAACAAGTGACGAGCACAACAGAAGCTATCCACTCGGCAGGCAGCACAACGGATAACAGCCGGCTGCACAACCCTTCGGTCCGCGGATTCGCATCGGACAACTATTCCGGCGTCCACCCCGAAGTCCTCGCGGCCTTGGCCAGTGCCAACGGCGGACACCAGGTTTCCTACGGCGAGGACGTTTATACCGCCCGCCTGCAGGAGGTCATGGAGCAGCAGTTCGGTCCTGGAATTGAATGCTTCCCGGTCTTTAACGGCACGGGCGCCAACGTCCTGTCCCTGCAATCGCTCCTGCCCCGCTGGGGAGCCGTCGTGTGTGCGTCAACGGCGCACATCAACATGGACGAAAACGGTGCGCCCGAACGCATCGGCGGCATGAAGCTCCTCCATGTTCCTACCCCCGACGGCAAGCTCACCCCGGAGCTCATTGACCGCGAAGCTTGGGGCTGGGGTGACGAACACCGGGCACAGCCATTGGCCGTTTCCATCACGCAGACCACGGAACTGGGTACCTGCTACTCCCCGGAGGAAGTCCGCGCCATCGCCGACCATGCCCACGCCAAGGGCATGAAACTGCACATGGACGGCGCCCGGCTGGCGAATGCGGCGGCGCACCTGGGCGTCCCCCTGCGCGCGTTTACCCGCGATGCCGGTGTAGACATCCTGTCCTTCGGCGGGACCAAGAACGGCCTGCTGTTCGGCGAAGTGGTGGTTGCCTTGAACCCGGATGCTGCGCACGGCCTGAAGTACCTGCGCAAAATGAACATGCAACTGGCCTCGAAGATGCGCTTCATCTCCGCTCAGTTCATCGCCCTGCTGGAGGACGGACTCTGGCTGCGCTCGGCCGGCCACGCAAACGCCATGGCATCCCGCCTGCGCACGGCCATTGACGGCATTGACGGAGTGCAGTCCACCCAGGAAACCCAGTCGAACGGCGTCTTTGCCATCCTTCCGGAAGGCGTTGCGGACCGGCTCCGTTCCTCGTTTGCCTTCTACGACTGGGACGCAGCCCGGCGCGAGGTGAGGTGGATGTGCTCTTTCGACACCACCGAAGATGACATCGACGCGTTCGTCTCTGCCATCAAACGGGAGTTGGCCGCCGGATAATGCCGCATTCCGGGGCGGCGAGCCTGCACAGGATCGCCGCCCCGGGCACATAATCTGCGATGGTGAACGCCCTCGCACAGGTTCCCGCGGATTTTCTCTTTGCCTTGGGAACGCTTCGAAAAGCACAGTGCCGCAGCGAATTGCGGCTGGACGAGATCCCTGCTCCCGCCCGGTTGGCGCCGTATGCCGTTGCCCTTGGCGCAGAGGTCTTCCGGCCCACCGCCGCCACCCGCCGCGTCCCCGTCCACGGACCAGCCGCCAAGGCCTTCGTCGACAACACCGGCGGGAGCCCGTCTGACGACGAAGACGACGAACTGGCTACCGGCCGCTTCATCCTGCTCCATGATCCGGATGGCTCTGCGGTCTGGGAAGGCGAGTTCCGGATCGTTACCTACATCCGCGCCCAGATGGATGCGGAAATGGGCAATGACGCGATGTTGGGCTCGGTCGCCTGGACCTGGCTGGTTGAAGCCCTTGAGAACCACGCCGCACCATACCGGGCGGCGGGCGGCACTGCCACCCGCATCCTGTCGGAAAGCTTCGGCACCCTGGCCGAACGCCCGGACACCATCGACATAGAACTCAGGGCGTCCTGGACGCCCGCAAACTCCAACGTCCAGGCTCACCTGGAAGCGTGGTCGGACATGGTTTGTACCTTCGCAGGCCTTCCCCCTTTGCCTCCCGGGGTGACCGGCCTGCCCAACAGGAGGCTCAATTGACCCCAGCCACCACCCCTGTCCCGGCCGTCTCCGGCGGGTATCGGTAAGCTTAAGCAATCATGACCCCTGAAAACCTGGAAAAAACCACTGCCGGCGACCCGGTTGCTGATCCCACAACACACATCAAGGTTGAAGGCTTCGACGGCCACGTACCTGTTGTCATTGAGCTGGACACGCCCCGGGAGGGCGTGCCGTTGGTCATTGACACCCCGTCCGGCCTGGAGCGCTGCGCAGCTGCCATCGCGGCAGGGACCGGGCCGGCTGGCGTCGACGCAGAACGGGCGTCCGGTTTCCGCTACGGCCAGCGCGCCTTCCTGGTGCAGATCCGCCGGGAAGGAGCCGGGACTTGGCTCATCGACCCCGAACCCTTCGACAACCTGGACATCGTCAACGACGCCCTCCGCGGTGTTGAGTGGATCCTCCACGCGGCCACACAGGACTTGCCGTGCCTGGCTGAACTGGGGATGTGGCCGGACAAGCTGTTCGATACCGAATTGGCCGCCCGTCTGGCCGGACTCCCCCGCGTAGGACTCGCCGCAGTCATCGAGCAATTGCTCGGCTTCGGCCTCGCCAAGGAGCACTCCGCGGCAGACTGGTCCACCCGGCCCCTCCCTGAGCCGTGGTTGCGGTACGCGGCCCTCGACGTGGAAGTCCTTGCCGAACTCCGGGAGGAACTGATCGAACTCCTCGAAGCCGACGGCAAGCTCGACTTCGCCGAGCAGGAGTTCGCCGGAATCCTCGCCGCAGGCATCGCCCCGCCGCGGGTGGATCCCTGGCGCAAGACCTCAGGCCTCCACCAGATCCGCGACCGACGTCAACTGGCCGCGGTCAAGGAACTCTGGCTGGAAAGGGACCAATTGGCGCGCAAACGCGATGTTGCCCCCGGCCGCCTCATCCCCGATTCCGCATTGGTTGCCGCAGCCAAAGCCCTGCCCACCACGGTTCCCCAGTTGCTGGCCACCAAGGGCTTCCACGGCAGGTCCGCACAGCGCGAGGCCCCCAGATGGCTGCGCTGCATCAGTGCGGCACGCACCCTGACCGACTTGCCGCCCCTGCACCTGCCCACCAATGCCCCGCCACCCCCGCGTGTCTGGGTTGACCGGGATCCCGAAGCCGCAGCACGCCTGGCTACGGCCAGGCCAGCCCTGCAGGAAAAAGCGGACACGCTGAAGCTGCCCGTCGAGAACCTGCTCACCCCGGACTACCTCCGCCGCGTCATGTGGCGGCCGCCGTCGGATGCCTCACTCGAAACAGTGTCCACTGAATTGCGGACACTGGGTGCACGCGAGTGGCAGATCGCCCTGACCGCGCCCATCCTGGCCGAGGCCTGCCTCAACCCGCAGCCGCTTCCACCCAAGGAGCCCAAGGAGCCAAAAACCAAGGACGCATCCTGACTCCATGCCAAAAGGAGGCCCGCTTCCGAACCCCGGTTCGGAAGCGGGCCTCCTGCGTTTTCCCAGCCTTGCATGCTAAGTTACTGATGAGTAACATAGCAGCAATGCCACCCGGTAACCGCCCCGCGGTCCCGGCACCATGTCTCGATGAGGAGTACCGCATGAGTCCCACCCGCACCGCTACACGGAACATCCGCGACGTCGTCTTCGTGGACGGCGTCCGCACGCCCTTCGGCAAGGCCGGAGAGAAGGGCATCTATGCCGGAACGCGCGCCGACGACCTCGTGGTGAAATGCATCCGGGAGTTGCTCCGCCGCAACCCCTCCCTCCCGGCCGGGCGTGTTGACGAGGTAGCCATCGCGGCTACTACCCAGACCGGAGACCAAGGCCTCACCATCGGCCGCACCGCCGCCCTCCTCGCGGGGCTTCCGCGAACGGTTCCGGGCTTCGCGATCGACCGCATGTGCGCGGGCGCCATGACCGCAGTAACGACGACGGCGAGCGGCATCGGCTTTGGCGCGTACGACGTCGTCATCGCCGGTGGCGTGGAGCATATGGGCAACCACCCCATGGGCGCCGGAGCCGATCCCAACCCCCGGTTCATGTCCGAACGGCTGGTGGATCCGGCAGCGCTCAACATGGGCAACACAGCTGAGAACCTGCACGACCGCTTTCCCGCGATCACCAAGGACCGGACGGATGCCTATGCGGCCGCCTCGCAGGCCAAGCTGGCCGCAGCCTACGGCAAGGAACAGATCCAGGGCGACCTGGTGCCCGTGGCCACCCTCAAGCCCGGCCAAGGCTGGTCCCTCCACACTATGGACGAGCCACCGCGTCCAGGGACCACCGTTGAGGATCTGGCCGGGCTGCGGACACCGTTCCGCGCCCACGGCCGGGTCACCGCCGGCAACGCCGCCGGATTGAACGACGGCGCCACCGCCGCGCTGCTCGCCGCCTCCGACACTGCCGAAGAGCTCGGCCTGCCGGTCAAGATGCGGTTGGTCTCCTACGCATTCGCAGGGGTCGAGCCGGAAGTCATGGGCATCGGACCCGTTCCGGCCACCGAAAAGGCCCTCAAGAACGCCGGACTTGGCATCGACGACATCGGGCTGTTCGAAATCAACGAGGCCTTCGCCGTTCAGGTCCTGAGCTTCCTGGATCATTTCGGGATCGCGGACGACGATCCCCGCGTCAACCGCTATGGCGGGGCGATCGCCGTCGGGCATCCCCTGGCCTCCTCGGGAGTCCGCCTCATGAACCAGTTGGCACGTCAGTTCGAAGAAGATCCATCGGTGCGGTTCGGCATCACCACCATGTGCATCGGCCTCGGCATGGGAGCCACTGTCATTTGGGAGAATCCGCACCACGCCGACTACGGAACCAGCACACGCACCACAGAAGGAGCCGCCGCATGAGCGCCAACGACTTCCGGAAACTTGCCGCCCTGTTCCCGGACGAGGCAGTGACACACTCCTATGTGCAGGACATCGAACTGCCAGGCGGTGCCGGAACTTTTGCCCTCGTCACCCTGGATAACGGGCTGGACCACTCCAAGCCCACCACGCTGGGCCCCAACACGCTGGTGGAGCTCGGCAACGCCCTCGAGGGGCTCCGGGATCGCGCAGGCCGCGGCGAGATCGTGGGCGTCGGCGTCACCGGCAAACCCTACTTCCTGGTGGCCGGCGCGGATCTCTCCGCGGTGAAGAACCTCAAAGAACCTGACCACGGCCTCTGGATGGCACAGCTGGGCCACGAGGTCTACGCCACCCTGGCCAACCTCGGCGTGCCGAGCTTCGCCTTCATCAACGGCCTGGCGCTCGGCGGCGGCCTGGAAATCGCGCTGCAGTCCAACTACCGGACGGTGTCAACCGGAGCAGGCGCCCTCGCCCTTCCCGAAGCTTTCCTCGGACTGGTGCCCGGCTGGGGTGGCGTCTACATCCTCCCCCGCCTGATCGGCCCGGAGAACGCCGTCAAGGTGATGATAGAAAACCCACTGAGCAACAACCGCACCTTGACCGGACCCCAGGCTTTCGAACTGGGCATCGCCGATGCCATGTTCGAACCGGCCGATTTCCTGGAGCAGTCCCTCGCATGGGCTGCGAGCGTTATCACCGGCCACACCACACCCATGCGGAAGAACGCCGTCGACCCTTCCGAAGAAGCCGTGGCCGGCCGTTGGGCCTCCTCAGTGGGGGCAGGACGGGCGTTCGTGGAGTCCAAGACCTCCAACGCTTCCCCGGCACCGGCAAAGGTCCTGGACATCATGGAAGCCAACCGGACCATGAGCCAATCCGAATCGGCCGCCCTTGAGTGCGAAACGCTGGCGTACCTGATGCAAACGGACGAGTTCCGTTCCACCGTCTATGCCTTCCTTGACCTCGTCCAGAAGAGGTCAAAGCGCCCGGCAGGAGCTCCCGACCGGAAACTTGCCCGGCCCGTCACGAAGGTGGGCGTAGTGGGCGCCGGCCTGATGGCGAGCCAACTTGCCCTCCTCTTCGCCCGGCAACTCAAGGTGCCCGTGGTCATGACGGATATCGACCAAGCCCGCGTGGACAAAGGCGTGGCCTACGTGCACGCCGAAGTGGATAAACTGCTCGCCAAGAAGCGCATAAAGCCCGACGCCGCCAACCGCACCAAGGCGCTGGTCACTGGTTCGGTCTCGAAAGCAGCCTTCAGTGACGCCGACTTCGTGATCGAGGCCGTGTTCGAGGAACTAAACGTCAAGAAGCAGGTCTTCGCCGAAGTGGAAGCCATCGTTTCCCCCGAATGCATCCTGGCCACGAACACCTCTTCGTTGTCCGTCACCGCCATGGCGGAGGACCTTCAGCATCCGGAACGCCTTGTGGGATTCCATTTCTTCAACCCCGTGGCCGTCATGCCGCTCCTGGAAATCGTCAAGGCCCCCGCCACGGACGACGCCGTCCTGGCAACGGCCTTCGAGCTCGCCAAGGGCCTGAAGAAGACTGCGGTACTGGTGAAGGACGCGGCTGCCTTCGTGGTGAACCGTGTCCTCCTCCGCCTCATGGGCGAAGTCATCGCAGCCTTCGACGAAGGCACCCCTGCCGATGTGGCAGACACCGCACTGCGCCCCATGGGCCTGCCCATGACACCGTTCACCCTGAGCGCCATGGTGGGCCTCCCCGTCGCCCAGCACGTCCAGGAATCGCTCCATGCAGCTTTCGGCGACCGGTTCCCCGTGTCCCAGAACCTGCAGAAGCTGATCGACAACGGGATCACCACGTTGTGGGTTCCGGACGCCGCCGGAACGCCCGCCATCCCTGCGGAGACCCTCGCTATCCTGTCCTTTGGAAGCACCCCGTCCACCGGCGCCGACGTCCTGCGTCGGACGCAGGATGCGCTGGCGGAAGAGATCGGGCTGATGCTTAAGGAGGGGGTGGTGGCCGGACCGGAGGACATCGATCTCTGCATGATCATGGGCCCAGGCTGGCCGATGTTCCTGGGTGGGATCACGCCGTACCTGGACCGCGTGGGCGCCTCGGAAAGAGTGAACGGCAAGCGGTTCCTGGCCCCCGGGGTGGCCTCCGCGGCGGTCTAGTGACGCGGCGGCGGCCTGGCGGCAGCGCAGGGTCCGCCACAGACGCCGGAAGGGCCGGGGAACGGATTTTCCGTTCCCCGGCCCTTCGCTGCCTACGAGGCGCTTCTGCATCGCTCCGCTGGGTGGCCGTCCACCACCTGACTGTCCGCTAAAACAAGGCCACCTTCGGAGACTTCGGGAAGATCCCATCCAGTTCTTCGCGTTCCTCCTGCGTGGGCACCCACCGCACGGCTTCGGCATTCTGGCGAATCTGTTCCGGCTTGGTGGCGCCTGCGATGACACTGGCCACGCCCGGCTGCGCGGCAAGCCAAGAGAAGGCAAGCTCCAGTTCGCTGAGGTCACGTTCCTTGGCAAACTGGCCGAAACGGCCCAACTGCTCCCAGTCGGCGTCGTTCACCAGGTTGGTCCGGGTGTGGCTCAACCGCGAACCTTCCGGTGCCTTGCCTGCCGAATACTTGCCCGTCAGCAGACCGTTGGCCAGGGGAAAGTAGGGCAGGACGCCCAAGGAGAACTCCACCGCCGCGGGCAGGACTTCCAGTTCGGCCCGGCGGTCCAGCAGGTTGTAGTGGTTTTGCGTGGAGATAAACCGTGCTCCGCCCAGCTCCCTTGCGACGTACTCGGCCTGTGCGATCTGCCATCCCGCGAAGTTGGAGTGGCCTATGTACCGGACCTTGCCGCTGCGCACCAGGTCGTCCAGCGCGGCCAGCGTCTCCTCGATGGGCGTGGCGGCATCCGGGGTGTGGAACTGGTAGAGATCGATCCAATCGGTGCCGAGGCGCCGGAGGGAAGCCTCCACGGCCTGGACGATGTACCGGCGGGACCCCCGGGCGCCGAAGTCGTTCCCGTTGGCACCGCGCATGTCCATGCCGAATTTGGTTCCGATCACCACGTCGTCCCGGCGGCCCTTCAGCGCCTTTCCGAGCATGGTTTCGCTCAGGCCCGCCTCCCGGCCGTAGACATCGGCGACGTCGAAGAAGGTCACGCCAGCGTCGATCGCGGCATGGACTACCCCGTCCGTGCCTTCCTGGGACTCCGTGGGAGTATTGGCCCGGCCCAGGTTGTTGCAGCCCAGCCCAACAGCTGAGACGGTCAGTCCTGAGTGGCCAAGGCGTCGGTATTCAGTCATGAAGCCAGCCTATAACGCACACCCCGGACACATAGTCACCCGAGGCAACAATGTCAGGTGCCAGGGGTGCCAGGCGTTCCGTAGCCGATCCCGGACTCCTCCATGGCATCCTCCAGTTGGGCAATGGCCACTGGTCCCATGCCATGCAGCTTCGAGGTCTCCAGCTCGCCGAACTCGGCCAACTGCTCCAGGGTTTCAATGCCTTGGTGGGCCAGCGCACGTCTGGCAGGAGCCGCCAGGCCCTTGGGAAGCGGTGTGTGTCCTGGCCAGTTGCTCTTGTGCGGCATGGGAGATCCCTCTTTGTACGGTTGCGGCCTGCGATGGCTGGTACTTAGAGCGTAAAGCCAGCGCCTTGCTTGGGCGAGTGCTTCACCTTGAATGCAGTGAGATCGCTGTGCGGGGCGGCCGCGATGCTGAGCTTGGTGAAGTCCAGATCCTCGTTGCGGATGCAGACCTTGATGGCGTTGACCGCTTTGGTGACATCCGGGCACAGGCAGAAAACGTTCAGGCGGGAATTGCCGATGTCCGTGCGGTCAACAACCCCGAGACCCCGCCAGGCAAGCTCGCCCGTCAGCGCAGCCTTCACCTTGCGTTCCAGATACCTGTCCCGCTCGGTCCCGTCCTTGCTCTTCAACGCGAACTGCGCCACCACCCAGAACTGTTCGGCTTCGGGAATCACGGCGTAGCCGTCTTCCGCGCACTGGGCCGCGAACGCCGCCATGAGCCCTTCCGGGGACGTCTCGCCGTCGATCCCCGATTCTTCGGTGCGGCTCTGGTGGCCCACCACGCCGTAGTTGACCACGAACTGCTGATCGTCCTCGTCGTACCAGGCCTCACGAAAATGCAGGACGGCGTCCTCGTCCCGCTTGTAGGTGCGGATGATGCCGCTCATGCCCGTCCTTTCCTGAACCACTCCGCGCTGGCGCTCTCCGGCGCCGAAACGTCGAAGGGGGCTTCCATCGTGCTTACTGCGACCACAAGGGCCGCACATTCGTCCCGCATTACCGCCACTGTTTCAACGGGGTAGTCCATCTGTACCAAGTGGTCCTCGAACTCATCCTCGTCGTCAACGAAGACTCCGCGGGTAGCCGAGCGGATCACATCGAGATCCATGTCCACCATGTGAAATTCCGTGACGCCGGGCCGGATGGTTTTCCAGTGGTGGGCTGTAGCAAGATCCACATAGATCCTGAAGTCCCCCGGATAGGTGTCGTCGTAGAACGTTGCCACATACTCCCCTGCACGGGGCACCAGCAGGACGGCATCGGATGCCGTGTAGAAGGCAGCCCCTGGCCGGGAACAGAACTCCCCTTGGCCCTGGAAGATCCACCAGCCGTGGATGTCCTCGCCAAGGTACCGGCCCGGCACTACCCAATGGGCCGTGCCGTCCCATTTTCGGTTGCGCGCCACCACGAGGTCGCCCGGCTGCAACGCACCCGGTTCGCGTCCGGCGGTCACAGCGTGGGCAGGCTTCCCGTGGTGGGGTGTTCCTGCCCCGGGAGGGGCCTGGCAAACGGAACCTTTGTCCCCAAAACCTGCGCAACGACGTCGTGCGCTATCTTTTGGGCCGTCAAACCTACCCGCTCCAGCACCTGGCTGCGGGAGCCGTGGACCAGGAATTCCACGGGCAGGCCTACCTCGTTGAGGGCCGTGTCCACTCCGGCCGCGCGCATTTCCTGCCGGATGCGGGAACCCACGCCGCCAGCACGGACACCGTCTTCGATGCAGATCACCAGGCGGTGGCGGGCAGCCAGGGCAATGATCGACTTACGCACCGGGAGGACCCATCGCGGGTCGACCACAGTGGAACTGATGCCCTGCGCTCCCAAGCGGCCTGCCACATCCAGGGCCAGCTCGGACATGGCTCCGACGCTGACAATCAGGACGTCGTTTTCGGTTGAGCCCTCGGGCCGACGGGCAAGGATGTCCACGCCGTCCTTCAAGCGTTCGATCGCTTCAATTTCCGTTCCGACGCTCCCCTTGGAGAAACGCACCACCGTGGGGGCATCGTTCACGGCAACGGCTTCCCGGAGTTCCTCGCGAAGGCGCGTGGCGTCGCGTGGCGCGGCAAGATGCAGGCCGGGAACAATCTGGACCATGGCCATGTCCCACATGCCATGGTGGCTGGGACCATCGGGTCCCGTCACGCCGGCCCGGTCAAGCACCACAGTGACGCCCGCCTTGTGGAGGGCCACGTCCATGAGCAATTGGTCGAAGGCGCGGTTGAGGAACGTAGCGTATACCGCCACTACCGGATGCAGCCCGCCGTAGGCCATCCCGGCCGCGGACGTCAGTGCGTGCTGCTCGGCGATGCCGACGTCGATCACGCGCTCCGGGTGCCGCTCGGCAAACTTGTGCAGGCCGACAGGAATGAGCATGGCGCCAGTGATACCGACGATGTCCTTCCGCTCATCGGCAATGTCGGCGATTTCCTCGGCGAAGACCGACGTCCACGAACGCGCACCCGGAGTCTCGGCCGGCTCGCCCGTTTCGGGATCGATGATGCCCACGGCGTGGAACTGGTCGGCCTCGTTGGCCAGGGCAGGAGCGTAGCCGTGGCCCTTCTCCGTCATGGCGTGGACGATCACCGGCCCCCCGTACGCCTTGGCCGTGTTCAGGGCATTCTCCAGGGCCTGCAGGTTGTGGCCGTCCACCGGCCCGATGTACTTCATGCCGAGGTCCTCGAACATGCCCTGGGGCGCCCACCAGTCCTTGACGCCCTTCTTCATGGCATGGAGGCTCTTGTAGGTGAACTGCCCCACCGGGCCGCCGCTCTGGAGCCGCTTCTTCCACCAGTCGAGCATGCGCTCATACGCCGGGGCCGTCCGCAGGGAATCGATGGTGGGCCGCAGGGACGCCAGGTAATCGGCCAGGCCGCCTACCGTCGGCGCGTAGGAACGGCCGTTGTCATTGACCACGATCACCACGCGGCGGCGCTTGTCCGCGGCGATGTTGTTGATGGCTTCCCAGGTCATGCCGCCGGTCAGGGCACCGTCGCCGACAACGGCGACGACGAAACGGTCACCTTCTCCAGTCAACTGGCGGGCACGCGAAATGCCGTCGGCCCAGGACAACGACGACGACGCGTGGGAGCTTTCCACAATGTCGTGTTCGGATTCCGCGCGGTCAGGGTAACCGGAGAGGCCACCTTGCTGCCGGAGAGTACTGAAGTCCTGCCGTCCGGTCAGCAGTTTATGGACATACGACTGGTGGCCGGTGTCGAAGACGATGCTGTCCCGCGGCGATTCGAAAATCCTGTGCACGGCCATGGTCAATTCCACAACGCCCAGATTGGGCCCCAGATGTCCGCCGGTCGCGGCCACGTTGGTAATCAGGAAGTCCCTGATCTCTCCTGCCAGCTGGTCCAGCTCGGAACTGGACAATTCAGCCAGATCCTGTGGATCCTTGATGGTTTCCAAGAGTCCCAAGGGCCCTCCTTACGGTCAATGACGTGCTTGTTAACTTTAGCGCGTTGCCGGTGGCCCAGTGTTTAGTGCCAGGGCGCGCCTCCTGGCTTCCCTTTATCCCCGCTTTATCCCCGCTTTATCCCCGCAAACGCAGCGAGCCCCGGCTGGTCTGGTGACCAGCCGGGGCTGCCATGCGGAATCAGCTGTGCAGCCGGTTCCTTATGCCGAGATCTGGCGCAGGACGTACTGCAGGATGCCGCCGTTGCGGTAGTAATCCGCTTCACCCGGGGTATCGATGCGCAGGACAGCGTCGAAGGACTTGGTGGAACCGTCCTCTGCCGTTGCCGTCACCTTGAGCGTCTTGGGCGTGGTGCCGTTGTTCAGTTCGGTCACGCCTTCCACAGCGAACGTCTCCGTGCCGGTGAGGCCGAGCGTTGCTGCGGACTCGCCTGCCGGGAACTGCAGGGGAAGGACGCCCATGCCGATCAGGTTGGAGCGGTGGATGCGCTCGTAGCTCTCGGCGATGACGGCCTTGACGCCCAGGAGGGCCGTGCCCTTGGCTGCCCAGTCACGGGAGGAGCCGGAGCCGTACTCCTTGCCTGCCAGCACAACCAGAGGCGTTCCTGCAGCCTGGTAGTTCTGGGCGGCATCGTAGACGTAGGCCTGCGGGGCACCTTCCTGGCTGAAGTCGCGGGTGAAGCCACCTTCGACGCCGTCCAGGATCTGGTTCTTGATGCGGATGTTGGCGAAGGTACCGCGGATCATGACCTCGTGGTTGCCACGGCGGGAACCGTAGGAGTTGAAGTCCTTGCGCTCAACACCGTTGGCCAGGAGGTACTGTCCGGCCGGGGTGTCCGACTTGAACGAGCCGGCCGGGGAGATGTGGTCCGTAGTGACGGAATCGCCAAGCTTCAGGAGCACGCGGGCGCCCTGGATGTCCTGGACCGGATCCGGCTGCGCCTTCATGCCCTCGAAGTATGGGGGCTTACGCACGTAGGTGGAGTCCTCAGCCCAAGCGAAGGTGTCGCCGGCGGGGGTGTCGAGGGCCTTCCAGCGCTCGTCGCCCTCGAAGACGCCCTCGTAGCCCTTGGCGAACATGCCCTCGTCGATCGAGGAGTCGATGACTTCCTGCACCTCGGTGGGGTTCGGCCAGATGTCCTTCAGGAACACTTCGTTGCCGTCGGAATCGGTGCCCAGGGCATCGGCGTCGAAGTCGAAGTCCATGGAGCCGGCCAGGGCGTAGGCGATGACCAGCGGCGGGGAGGCCAGGTAGTTCATCTTGACGTCCGGGTTGATACGGCCTTCGAAGTTGCGGTTACCGGAGAGGACTGCCGTTACGGAGAGGTCGTTCTTCTGGATGGCCTCGGAGATTTCGGGCTCCAGCGGGCCGGAGTTGCCGATGCAGGTGGCGCAGCCGTAGCCGACGATGTAGAAGCCGAGCTTCTCCAGGTACGGGGTCAGTCCGGACTTCTCGTAGTAGTCGGTGACCACCTTGGAGCCGGGAGCAACGGAGGTCTTGACCCACGGCTTGGCGGTCAGGCCCTTGTTGACGGCGTTGCGGGCCAGGAGGGCCGCTGCCAGCATGACGGACGGGTTGGACGTGTTGGTGCAGGACGTGATCGACGCGATCGACACAGCACCGTGGTCCAGCTCGAATTCGCGGCCGTCAGCAGTGGTGACGTGCACCGGCGAGGACGGGCGGCCGTGCGCACCGTTAGCGGCGGATGCAACACGTGCCGTGTCCGTGGTGTGGGAATCGGCGTGCGTGAAGGACGGGGCGTCCGAGGCCGGGAAGGACTCATCCAGGGACTCATCCACGCTGCCGTCTTCGATGGCGACGTA
The DNA here is from genome assembly GCF_044769225.1 of Paenarthrobacter sp. NPDC090522. Taxonomy (NCBI): domain Bacteria; kingdom Bacillati; phylum Actinomycetota; class Actinomycetes; order Micrococcales; family Micrococcaceae; genus Paenarthrobacter; species Paenarthrobacter sp. NPDC090522. Next base: position 172,112 of record NZ_JBIVXL010000006.1, on the reverse strand, counting down.
GTTGTGGATGTCCTTGCGGAACTGCTCCTTGGCATCGCTGAGCTCGATGCGGTCCTGCGGACGCTTCGGGCCGGAGATGGACGGGACAACAGTGGAGAGGTCCAGCTCAAGGAACTCGGAGAAACGCAGTTCGCGGGAAGGATCGTGCCAGAGGCCCTGTTCCTTGGTGTACGCCTCCACCAGGGCAACGTTCTCCTCGGAGCGGCCGGTCAGGCGCAGGTAATCGAGGGTGACGTCGTCAATCGGGAACATGGCAGCCGTGGAACCGAACTCCGGGCTCATGTTGCCGATGGTTGCGCGGTTCGCCAGCGGCACCGCGGCGACGCCTTCACCGTAGAACTCGACGAACTTGCCCACCACGCCGTGCTTGCGCAGCATTTCGGTGATGGTCAGGACGACGTCGGTAGCGGTGGCACCGGCCGGGATGCTGCCGTTGAGCTTGAAGCCAACAACGCGGGGAATCAGCATGGAAACGGGCTGGCCGAGCATGGCTGCCTCGGCTTCGATGCCGCCAACGCCCCAACCAAGGATGCCAAGACCGTTGACCATGGTGGTGTGCGAGTCGGTACCCACACAGGTGTCCGGGTAGGCACGGACAACGCCGTCCACTTCGCGGGTCATAACGGTGCGGGCCAGGTATTCGATGTTGACCTGGTGGACGATTCCGGTTCCCGGAGGAACAACCTTGAAATCGTCGAAGGCGGTCTGTCCCCAGCGCAGGAACTGGTAACGCTCGCCATTGCGCTGGTACTCGATCTCCATGTTGCGCTCCAGTGCGCCGGCGTTGCCGAAGGCGTCGATCTGGACGGAGTGGTCGATGACCATTTCTGCAGGTGCCAGCGGGTTGACGCGCTTGGGGTCGCCGCCGAGTTCCTTGACTGCTTCACGCATGGTGGCGAGGTCAACCACGCAGGGAACACCGGTGAAGTCCTGCATGATGACTCGGGCCGGGGTGAACTGGATTTCGGTATCGGGCTCCGCATTGGGGTCCCAACCGGCCAGGGCGCGGACGTGGTCAGCCGTAATATTGGCGCCATCCTCAGTCCGCAGGAGGTTTTCAAGCAATACCTTGAGGCTGAACGGAAGGCTGTCTGCGCCCTCTACGGAGTTCAACCGGAAAATTTCATAATCGGTGCCGGCTACATTCAGTACGCCTTTGGAACCGAAGCTGTCCACAGTGCTCATGGCAGGACTCCTCTCGCAACAGGTTTTATCTTTGTCGCGTGGTTGGCCGCTAGCCAGTTAGGCGCACCTTACTTAGCCCGGCGGCACTTTCTCTTGGTCACCCCGGTCCGGAGGCGCAGTGCGGCAGTGGACCGGGGCTACTACGCCCATCGTAGTGGCATGCATCCCGTTTGCCGCACTGTTCCCTGCCTAGCTGGCCGGAACCAGGAGCCCCACCGTCTCAAGGTGGTGCGTGTGCGGGTAGAGGTCGAAGGCCCGCAGGCTTTCCAACCGCCAGCCCCCCTGGTGGAAGTAACCCAAATCACGGGCGAACGATGCCGGATCGCATGACACATAAGCGATCGCGCGGGGTCCGGTTTCCATCAACTGCCGCACAACGGCCTTGCCGGCACCGGCCCTCGGCGGATCAAGCACCAGCGAATCGAAGCTCCTGGCCCTCTGGTGGAGGACGCGCTCAACCCTGCCCTGGACAATCTCCACCTGCGGTTCACCGTGCAGGTTCTTGCGGGCATCGCGGCTGGTCCCCGGGGCGCCTTCCACCGAAAGAACGGATCCGGTCACGCCGACGGCGTCCGCCAGTGGTGCCGTAAAGAGGCCTGCCCCGGCATACAGGTCCGCCACCGCGGCACCCGGCTGCAGGTACCCGCCACCGCTGAGGTAGCCGGTTACTGCGTTCACCAGGGTTTCCGGAGCATCCTTGTGGATCTGCCAGAAACCCTCCCCCGTCACACGGTATTCGTGCCCCGCTGCCGACTCCTGCACCCAGGTGCGTCCGCGAAGTTGCAACACGTGGCCCTTGGCGGCGTCGAAGCTCGCCACAGAAATGTCCTGCGGCAGCCGCGTCAGGATGCCGTGCAGGCGCTTGGGGCTGGTTCCTTCCTCCGGAGCAAGGAGAACCAGGGGCCGGGAGCCGTTTGCAGGAACAGCGACTTCCACCCGGGCAATTCCCGTCAGGTCCAGGTCCCACAGCCGGAGATCATTGATTCCGGGATGGGCCAACGGCATTTCGTGGACCGGGATCACGGCGTCGGACCGGTGGGCATGCATACCCAGGCGTCCCTTGGACGTGACGGCGAAACTGGCGCGCGTACGCCAGCCGAGTCCGGCGTCGTCCGCATCGCCAACCGGTTCCACCTCGGTGGCGAGGTCGAGGTCGGCAAGCCGCTTGAGTTGCTCGGCCAGCACTTCGGCCTTCAGTGCGCGTTGCCGACCAAGCGTCACGTGGCCGAGTTCGGCGCCACCCACCGGCGGACCGCCACGGCGCCAGGATCCTGGCGAGTCGGCTGGCTTCCAGAAGTGCTGCACCCGGTCAGGGGAAGCTTCCAGGACGTCGACGACGTCGGCCCGCCAGAAGCGCGACGAGTCGCCGGAGTCGGTGAGCCGGATCCGCACTTTCTCGCCGGGAATGCCGTGGCGGACGAAAATAACCCGTCCCTCGTGGCGGGCGACGAAGTGGCCGCCGTGGGCGATCGGACCAACGTCCACCACCAACTCAGTGCCGGGCCCCTCGTGCTTGCCCGTGGCTGCGGAGTGGGGGGAAACGCTGTTGGAACTCATTGGGTATCCTGCAATGCCTTTGCTTCTTCGGAGGACTTCAGCTGCCACGGAACGCTGGCGACCATGACGCCGGGTTCGAAGTGGAGCCGCGTCTTGATTCTGAGTGCGGTTTGGTTGTGGACCAGTTGTTCCCACCATTTGCCCACGACATATTCGGGGATGTAAACAACGATCAGGTCGCGGGGCGAGTCGCGCCGCATGTTCTTGACGTACTCCATGATGGGCGTGACCGTCTCACGGTAGGGACTGGCCAGAACAGTCAAGGGTACGGGAATTTCCAGCTTCTCCCAGTCACGGACGGTGTGTTCGGTCTCTTCTGCGTTGATGTCCACCGTGATGGCATCCAGGCGGGACGGCCTGGATGCACGGGCGTAAGCCAGTGCCCGGAGGACAGGCTTGCGCACATGGGAGACCAGGAGCACAGCGTGGACGCGCGTGGGCAGGGCCCGCGGCGAGGAGTCCTCGTCCACGGCCAGTTCCTTGGCCACGTTGTCGTAGTGGGCCCGGATGCTCCACATAATGAGGAACAACACGAACATGGCCAGCAGGGCGATCCAGGCGCCCTGCTCGAACTTGGTGATCAGGACGATCACCAGCACCAGCGCGGTCATGCCGAAGCCCACCATGTTGATGGTGCGGGACTTGATGATCCTGCGTCGGATGGCCTTGTCCCGGGCCAGCTTGAGTTCGCGGCCCCAGTGCCGGACCATGCCGAGCTGGCTGGCGGTGAAGGAAATGAAGACACCCACGATGTACAGCTGGATCAGCTTGGTGACGTCGGCGTTGAAGGACAGGATGAGCACCAACGCGCCTGCGGCGAGGGCCAGGACACCGTTGCTGTAAGCCAACCTGTCGCCACGGGTCCTCAACTGGCGAGGGAGGTAGCCGTCCTGGGCCAGGATGGAGCCCAGCACCGGAAAGCCGTTGAATGCCGTGTTGGAAGCGAACACCAGGATGATGCCCGTTGCCGCCACCACGACGTAGAACGGAATCGAGCCCGCACCAAAGATGGTGTCGGCGATCTGGCTGATGGCAGGGTTCTGGATGTACCCCTCCGGCAGCGGCTTGCCGTCCACCAGGAACTCGGTGGCCGGGTCCAGGACGATGTGGACCTTCGTGGCGTTGGCCAGGTACAGGATGCCGGCAAGCATGGCCGCTGCAATCGCGCCGAGGAGCAGCAAAGTGGTGGCGGCGTTCTTGCTCTTGGGCTTCTGGAAGTTCGGCACACCGTTGCTGATGGCCTCGACGCCGGTCAGCGCCGCGGCGCCGGATGAGAATGCCCGGAGCAGGAGGAAGGCGCCGGCCAAGCCTACGAGGCCTTGGTCGAAACCGGCTTCCGGAACGATCGTGAAGTTCGCTGAAGGAGCTTCGCCGAGTTGGCCGGTGAGGGCCTGGAAGATGCCCACCGCGGTCATGCCCAGGATGGAGGCCATGAAGATGTACGTCGGAACAGCAAACACCGTTCCCGCTTCCTTGATGCCGCGGAGGTTGACCAGGGCCAGGATCACCACGCCAATGGTGGCGATGAGGGCCTGTTCGCCGTGCAGTGCAGGAATGGCCGTGGTGAGGTAGGCGGCAGCCGAGGACATGGACACAGCCACGGTCAGGACGTAGTCCACCAGGAGGGCCGACGCCACCGTCAGGCCGGCGTATTTTCCGAGGTTCACGTTGGCGATCTCATAGTCGCCGCCACCGGAGGGATAGGCGTGCACGTTCTGCCGGTAGGAGGCCACCACTGTGAGCAAGACCACCATGACGGCCAGGCCAACCAACGGGGAGAATGCCACGGCGCTGACGCCTGCCAACGCCAGTGTCAGGAGGATTTCGTCGGGTGCGTAGGCCACGGACGACAGGGCATCCGAGGCGAAGATCGGCAAGGCGATGCGTTTAGGCAACAGGGTGTGGGACAAGCGGTCGTTCCGGAAGGGTCGGCCCACCAACACCCGCTTCACCGCATTCAGTATTGTCAGCACTCCGCAAAGCTACTCTGAATCCCCCGCGATGTCATGACGGCGGTCGCCTGCTTACGCCCGTCGCACCGGTAAAGTCATACGCAGCGGCACGGACAAAGACAAAAGGAGACACGGTGGCTCACTTCGTGATCATGGGTTGTGGCCGCGTTGGCGCAACCCTGGCACACACTTTGGAGGATTCAGGGCATTCCGTAGCCATCATCGACCAGGATGAGCGCGCGTTCCGCCGGCTGCGCAACACCTTCACGGGACGCAAGGTAACTGGCGTCGGCTTCGACCGGGACACCCTGAAGCAGGCGGGCGTCGAAGAGGCCTACGCCTTCGCCGCAGTCTCCAGCGGCGACAATTCGAATATCCTGGCCACGCGCGTAGCCCGGGAAACCTTCCACGTTGCCCACGTCGTGGCGCGCATCTACGACCCCGGCCGGGCCGAAATCTACCAACGTCTCGGCATCCCCACCGTTGCCGCCGTGCGTTGGAGCGCGGACCAGGTGTTGCGGCGCATCCTTCCGGAACAGCACCTCTCAGGCGATTACCGCGAGCCGTCGGGCCGGCTGGTGCTGGCCGAAGTGGACCTTCACGAGGGGTGGATCGGCCACAGCCTGGACTCCATCGAGGCCGCGGCCGGCATCCGCATTGCCTTCCTCACCCGCTTCGGCGAAGGCCTGCTGCCCCAGGCCGGTACGGCCTACCAGGAAGGCGATACCGTGCACGCCATGCTGAGCCTGGACCGGTCCTCGGATATCAGCCGGATCCTCGCCAAAGCCCCCGCCAAGGAGAATTAGTGAAAGTCGTCATCGTTGGAGCAGGCAGCGTCGGCTCGTCGATCGCCCGTGAACTGCTGGCCCACAACCACCAGATCCTCCTCATCGACCTCAAACCGGAAGTCATCGGGCGCAGCGGGCTGCGTGGTGCACGCTGGTTGGTGGGCGATGCCTGCGAACTGAGCACGCTGCAGGACGCCAAGCTGGAGGACGCCGACGTCGTGGTTTCAGCCACGGGAGACGACAAGGTCAACCTGGTGGTCTCGCTCCTGGCCAAGACCGAGTTCGGCGTGGGCCGAACGGTTGGCCGGGTCAACAACCCCAAGAACGACTGGATGTTCAACGACTCCTGGGGCGTCGACGTCGCGGTCAACACGCCCCAGCTCATGACCGCCCTGGTGGAGGAGGCGGTGGAAATCGGTGACATCGTCCGCTTGCTGACCTTGCAAACCGGTGTGGCGTCCATCGTCGAGTTCACCGTTCCCCATGACTCGCACGTCATCGGGAGCACGGTGGGTGACATCGAATGGCCCGAGGATTCAACGCTTGTTGCCATTCTGCGCGACCAAGCACCCATTACGCCCAGCAGGGATGATGTCCTGGACGGTGGCGACGAGTTGTTCTTCGTCACCACCATCGCCGCGGAGGACGGCCTCCGGGCGCTCCTGTCTCCGGATTCAATGGCCGGGCAGGGACCACGCGACGGGTCGGCGGAAGTTTCGGATCAGTCCGCGGACGACGACGGCTTCGACGGCTGAGGCGCGGGCTTGGTCACAAGCCAAGCCACCCACAGCCCCAGGATGTACAACGGCGCTCCCATGATGAGGCGGGTAGTAGCGAGGGCCGTCAGTCCCGCCTCACCCATGAAGTACAGCGGGACCTGGACAACCAACCGCAAAGCCAGCACGGCCACCACAATCCAGGTGCCCAGGCGGTAGGCCCGCAGCCGCTCGGGGTCCTTGCGCCAGTCCAGGCCCTCGTTGCGCACAAAGCCGAACAGGAGTCCGGCGATGGGCCACTTCAGGACAATCGAAAGCACCATGCCCGCGATGTAGGCGATGTTCGTGAAGAAGCCCAGGACATAGAAATCTTCAGCCTTACCCGTGGTGTTGGCGAGCCAGGCGGAAATTCCGACGCCGACCACTCCGGCCAGCGCTTGGGTCAACGGCCGCTTCTGGATCAGCCTGGCCACCGTGAAAACGGCGGCAACCGCCAAGGCGGCAACCAGGGAAACTGTCAGGTCCCGCGTGATGGTGAAAGCCACCAGGAACACCAGGCCAGGAAGGATGCTCTCCGCGATGCCCTGCACACCCCCGGCTGATTTGAGCAGGTCCACGTGTCCGGAGCTGTTACGGTGCAGTCCCGCTTTCTCCGCATAACCCGCGGCAAGGCCGGCCATTGTCTGCGCTTCCGGCGACGGCGGCTGCGCGGGATCGGCGGCAGGGTTTGCCCCGGCAGGGTCCTTGGGGTCCGGTCCATTGACGGAGGTCATCGGTGCTCCTGACGGGAAAGTATTTCGTAGCGTGGATTGAACATGGCCGGCAAGCCGTCGACTTCGGTGACCATCCCGTTCAGCCGCAACTGGACGCCGGCCTCGATGCCGGGAACCCGGTTCCTACCGAGCCAGATGACCCGAAGCCGCTCATAGGGCTTCCTGGCGCTCCCACTGAGCGTGGACAGCGAGCTGTGTTCCAAGGCGTCAACGACGATTGCCGAAAAGAACGGCTGTTCGCTGGGCGGCTGATGGGTTACCGATTCGATAAAGCCTGTGCACACGGCCCTGCCACGGACGGGGAGGTCCCTGACGCCCGGCGGGGTGCCCTGCCGTTGGGTGCCCTGAACGGGCTGTCCTGCGGTTTCAGCCAATCTGGGTGATCTCCGGACCCCGCTCCGGCCGTTGTACGGAGGGTTCGTCGTGCGGGGCGGCCGGCTGTCCCGAAGCAGTGGCGTCCTTCGGCAGCCGCAGCTGCAGGAGTTCGCGCGGAGGCATGGGGTTGTCCCCGCGAACCACCACAACCTGGCGGAACAATTCTTCCAGCCCGGCCGCGGCCTCCTTCTCCAGCGCGGCGGCGCCGCCAAGGACACCGCGAAGGAACCAGCGCGGACCGTCCACGCCCATGAAACGGGCCGCCCGGAAGCCCCGGCTGCCATCGGCAGCTTCGGCCGGAAGCTTGGCGACAAGCTCGGTGCCGAACGTACCGGAGACTTCCTCTGTCTCGCCGCCTTGGCTGGCCACGGATTGGCTGATCTGCTCGCGGATCTCCTCCCACAGACCTTCCGAACGGGGAGCCGCAAAGGCCTGCAACTGAAGGCTGGAGCCTGCCAGGTCCATGGTCACGGCCACCACGCGCTGGGTGGCTTCCTCGACTTCGAGCCGGAGCTGCAGACCTTCGGCAGGGGCGATCAGCAAGGCTCCGAGATCGACGTAACCGTCCCGGTCCTCGATCTCGTCGATGTCCCAGGGACCCTTGGACAGCCGAAGGTCGCCCTTGGCGGGCTCGGCGCCTGCCTGCCCCGGGGCTGCGTTCTCCTCGTCGATGACGGCCGCTTCCGGCCGCTCAGTCTTGGACTTCTTGCCGCGCCCAAAAACCATTGGGTTTTCTCCTTAGTAGTGGTCTATCCCCAAGTAAACCGCACCCATGCCGAAGTACGGCAATGCGGCGGGCAACAGCCTGCGCACCTGCCTGGTTGGGTGTGGATGGTCAGGCCACCGGGGCGTTGAAGCCTCCGGTGGAACCGAAGCCGCCGGTCCCGCGGACAGAATCGGAAAGCTCGTCAACGGCGACGAAGCGGGCATATTCCACGCGCTGGATCACCATTTGGGCAATCCTATCCCCGCGCTTGAGCTCAATTGCCTGGCTCTGGTCGGTGTTGAGCAAAGTGACGGCGATTTCGCCCCGGTACCCGGCGTCGACCGTTCCCGGAGCATTCACCACCGTCAGTCCGTGCTTGGTTGCCAGGCCGGAACGGGGGTGGATCAGCGCAACAAAGCCGTTGGGGAGGGCGATCGAGACACCGGTGGGAACAAGTTTCCGCTCCCCCGGAGCCAGGAACACGTCTACGCGGGCCCGCAAGTCAGCACCCGCATCACCCGGGTGGGCATATGAGGGCGCTTCCAAGCCCGCGTCGAGCATTTTCAGCTGTACCTCGAGGGTTGGCGCGCCGTAGGAGGCGGTGTCACCGCTTTCTGTTTCCGGGGAAAGGGAGTCATTACTGAATACTGCGGTCTCGTTGCTCACAGTGGTCCATTCTACGTGGAGCGACCTCCCCTCGACGGCGGATAAGCTGGACCCATGCCTACGCCTGACCAGTCCGCCCCTTTGCCTGCCCGGAACTCCTCCACCCCAGGAGAGGTCCTGTTCAAGGAAAAGCTGTGGCCCACCATCTGGATCTGGATTGTGGTGGTTGGCCTCTCAAGCGCAGGAATCCTGATGTTCGCTCCCATCAGCCCTGCTGCAGGCGTCATCGCCGCACTGGTGCTCCTGGCGATCATGACCACGTTGCTGGTGCTCTCCACCCCCACGATTTCCGTCACCAAGGACACCCTTCGGGTGGGCCGGGCCAGCATTGACCGGAAGTTCGTCGGATCCGTTGAGGCGTTTACCAAGGCCGAAGCAACCGCGGAACGCGGTCCGCGCCTCAATGGCCTGGCCTACATGTGCTTCCGGGGCTGGATCGATCCCGTGGTCAAGATCGAAATCACCGATCCTGCCGACCGCACGCCTTACTGGATTGCTTCGTCCCGCAGGCCACAGGAACTGGTTGCCGCGCTGGACCGGCAGCAGGTTTCCTAGCTTTCGCACTCCGTGCAGTACAGGTGGCCGTTCCGCTCCGCGGCGATCTGCGAACGGTGCTTCACCAGGAAGCAGTTGAAGCAGGTGAACTCGTCGGCTTGGGCCGGCATGACCTGGATGAGCAGCTCTTCGCCTGAAAGATCGGCTCCCGGCAGTTCGAAGCCGTCGGCCAGTTCCGTTTCATCCACGTCCACAGCCGAGGATTGCTTTCCCGACTGGCGCGTCTTGAGTTCCTCGATGGAGTCCTCGCTGACGTCTTCCTCGGTCTTCCGAGGGGCATCGTAGTCCGTGGCCATGGTCTTTCTTATCCTCGATGCTTGATGCGGTTGGGATCCCGCGGTGGGTTTCGCGGCCCGCAGCGGTTGTAGGGATGTAACGTCGGACTCCCCGGATTTGTGCCCGGTATCGGCCAGATTTTCCTCCCCTGACCCACGATTGTCCATAGCTCCGCCAGCGGCCCCTCCCACGAACTGAGAAGGCTGTTTTCGCCGGAATATCACGGCACGCCCTTTCTCCTAGTAGGAAAAGGGCACCGTGGGTGGCAGAGTTTCGAATGTCAGTTATGCCATGTGGTGGAGGGTGTTATGCAGGATCTACGGCTGGTAGGCGTCCACGACGACGGCGGGCATCTCCTCTTGAGCGGTCCCGGCGGTGCCATGTTCCAGCTTCCGATCGACGAGGCCTTGCGGGCCGCGGCGAGCCGGACCCCTGCCCAGGTCGCAGCACGCGCCTCCATCACTCCCGTGGCCATGTCGCCGAGGGATATCCAGGCAAGGATCCGCAGCGGTTCAACCGCCGCGGAAGTGGCCGAACTGTCCGGACTGCCCCTCGCGAACGTCCAGCGCTACGAAGGACCGGTCCTCGCCGAACGCGAGTATGTGGCACAGCAGGCACGAAACGTGGAAGTGGCTGCTCCCTCCCCTGGCCATGACGTCCACCGTTCGGCCTTCGGGGACAACCCCGCCACCCTCGGCGAGATGGTCGCCCACAGGTTGTCGGCCCACGGCATTGACCCTGCCACTGTCGAATGGGATTCCTGGCGCCGCACCGACGGCACCTGGACCGTCGTCGCGCGCTTTGAAACCGTACCCGGCTCCGACGGGACCATCGGCGAAGAACCGCCTGCCATGTGGACCTTCAGTCCACAACGGAAGTCCCTGCACAACGCCAACCGCTGGGCCCAGCAGTTAAGCGAACTTGAGCCGCTGGACGGCCCTGTTCCGGCGCGCCGGCTGGCTGCCGTCTCCGACCGGCCTTTCGACGTCGAAGCAGACGGCGGCGCTTCCGTGCGGGCGTCTGCGAAGGATTCGGACAACCTCCTGGAGATGCTTCGCTCGCGGCGTGGACAGCGCCTCGGAGTGGACGAAGACGCAGACGACGCCTTGGCCGTCCTGTTGAGCAACGTCCCGGCCGCGCACCCCCGCCCCGACGACGAAGGCCAGGACCAGCGCGACGAACCCAACGGAGATCACACCGCACCGGATACCCAGCCGGCAACCGAACCTGCGGCGCGGGACGGCCGCCCGTCCATCCTGTCGCGGCTCAGCCTCGCACCCCGGCACGTTGAATCCGACGACGCCGACGATTCCCTTCGGCTGCACGACGGCGTCAGTACCGAAACGCGGGAGATAACCGTCGTCGCCGGCCCGCTGCGGCCGGTTCCGGCGCTTGACGAACTGCCGACGGCGGCCGATACACCCGTCGCGGACGACGAGACAGACGGCACAGGCGACATTCCAAGCCAGGGCCCCGTCCAGAGGGCAGGCCTCGATGAGTTGCTGGGTGGTCCAGCCACGGCCGGATCCCGGCGCCACCCCGCGCCGACCGACGGCTCCGCTGCCGGATCCAAGGAACGCCCCGCGCCGAAGGCAGACGAAGCACCGGCCGAACGCCAGCCTTCGCGGCCCAAGCGGTCCAGCATCCCCAGTTGGGACGAGATCGTCTTCGGGGCCCGGGGAGACTAGCTCCGGCGCAGTTCCCCTGCCCCCGGCCACAGGCATGCCTCGATGTCGAACGGCAATGTCTGGTCGGAACCTGCCATGAGGTTGGCACCATGGGCCGTGACGCGGCGCATGTAGTGCCTCCTGCAGAGCGTCTCGTACTCCACCACTCCGGCTGTCGGCGCGGCGTCATCCATCAGTGCGTCATCCCCCGGCGCGACGTCGCCAACCATGACCTGTTCGCCCTCCACCACCATGATGCCGTCCACGGTCCGGGCATTTTGGGTGGCGCGGCGGCCGCACCAGCACAGGGCCTCGACCTGCAGGACCTGGACTTTGTCCGCGAGTTCAATCAAGCGCTGCGAACCGGGAAAGAGCCTGGTACGGAAGTCCGAGGTAATTCCGAAGGCGAAGACATCAACATCCATCTCGTCCACCAGGCGGGCCAGTTGCTCCACTTGGGCCGCGGAATAGAACTGGGCTTCGTCGCAAATCAGGTAGTCCACCCGGAGTCCGCTGGTCCGCCGGACCACCACTTCATCCCAAAAATCGGTGGAGCCGTGCACCTCCACGGCGTCGGTCTGCAGCCCAAGCCTGCTGGAAATAATGGATTCCCCTGCCCGGTCATTACAGCTGAAACGCACGCCACCCCGGCCCCGTGCCCGGTGGTTGTGGTCCATCTGCAGCGCGAGCGTCGATTTCCCGCAGTCCATGGTGCCGGAGAAGAAGACCAGCTCAGCCACGGGCACCCTTCTTGCCGGTGGCGGAAAAGCAGAGGAACGGTACTTCGCGTTCGGCCTTGGTCAGGGAGCCGTGCTGACCCACTACTTCGAGGGATGTCGGCCGGACACGCCTGGTGTCATACAGCGCGAGCGTGTCCCGCGCCGCCACCATGATGTCGCCGATGCGGGGCGACACCTGCGCCTCGACGTCGCCGAACAAACCGGCCGAGACGGCCTGTTCGCGGGTGAACAACCAGATCCGCTCCCCGAACCGTTTACGCCACGCTGCCAGGAGTGACTCCCGCGTGGTCGGGCCTGCGTCAGGTTCAAGGTACAGATGAACCATGCGCGGCTCGCCGGCCGTGTGGCGGACGCCGGCCACCAAGGACGCATCTGCCGCATAATCGATGCGCTGGGACTCGGGAACGTCGAGCATTCCGTGATCTCCCGTGACCAGGATGGTGGTGCCCGCGGGAAGGGACGTGGACAACCGCTTCACTGTGGCGTCGAGCTCTTCGAGTTGGTGCTCCCAGCGCTCGGACTGGCAGCCGTGGCGGTGGCCCGCCTTGTCCAGCTCATTGACGTAGAAGTACATCAACGACGGGCCGCCGGACGCCATCGCCTCGGCAGCAGCAGCCGTCCGTGCATGGAGTGTTGTGCCACCGACAAAGCGGCTGCCCCGAAGTGCGGCCTGTGTCATGGGCGAGTTGCCGAACTGCGGGAGGCTTACCGTCACGGCGTCCACCTCGGCTGACACCCGCTCAAAGATTGTGGGGTGGGGCTGCCACACGGCGGGATCCACGTGGGCATCCCAGTTGCCGAGCAGGTTGACCACTTTGTCCTGGGCGGGATCCAGGACGTCGTAGCCCACCATGCCGTGGCTTCCGGCCGGCAAGCCCGTCCCCAGGCTGGCGAGGGATGCCGCGGTGGTGCTCGGAAAAGCCGAGTCGATCCACGTGGGGACCCGGCCCTGGCCTGCTGCGAGGACCGAGCGAAGGAACGGTGTGTGCGATGCCTTTTGTTTCAGCAGCGCACGGCCCAAGCCGTCAGCCAGGACGACGCAAACCCGCTTGCTGGCCGGAAGCTGGAGCTTGTTGGCAAACCCCTGGACGCCCAGGCTGGCGGCTGCGCTGGTCAGGACCTCGGCGATCGACTTGTCGCCGAATAGCGGCGGTGAGGGTACGTCGGACACGGCGTTGGTGCTGTTTGGCCCCGCTATCCTCAACGCTGGTGTCCGCGACCCAGGCGATTGCTGAAGACACCTGAGCGCGGCCGTGGCGCAGGTATGCCGGCATGCGGAACGGGTGTGGGAACACCCGTATTCACGGCGCGTAAAGCCCGGGCGAAGACCTTGGCGTCCTGGACTGCCTGGAGCCCGTCCGCCTCGGCACTGATGCGCAGCACAATGTCCTCCTGGGCAATGGTTCCCGTGTAGCCGTGGTCCGCCTCGCACTGCGGATCGCCGCAACTGGCCGGGCCCATGTCCAGCCTCTGTCCACCGGACCAGGCAATGGAGAGCGTCAGCTCGCGGACAGGATCGGACGGTTTGTAGTCCTGGGGTTGGGAGTACATGTAGCTCAGCACGACGGAACGGATCTGGGCCACAGGCACCGACTCCGTGGAAATCTGCGCGACAATCTGCTCGCCGGCCTCATCCAATTGCTGGTCGTCCACGTGGGTGATGACCAGCATGTCCTCCGTCAGTACCAGCACGGTGATGTGACGCCGGACCTCAGCCCTGTCGAAATGGGTTTCCAGGTGCACCAGGTGGGACAGGCAATCACGGCCGTCCAAGGCATCATCGACGACGTCGGCCACCAGGCGCGGGTAGAAACCTGCCTGCTGCAGGGCCTGGTCCAGGCTCTGTGCTTGGGAGCTGTGGTTGCGCGCGGTGTGGTGCCCGGTGTTTGACGGGCGGGATTGAGGCGTCGGAGACTGGGTGCTCATTCCCCCATTTTCACAGATCGCTTGGTGACTTCCTAACCGCATCGCACGGCACAAACGCATGCCGTGCGTGGTCAGGGGCTAGTTCCGCATGGCCCGGCGCGCGCTGTCCGTCCGTTGCGCCGCATTGCCGATCCACACTTCGGCCCCCAGGATGGTTGCCCCCTTGGGGCCCGCCAGCACGGGGTTGAACTCGATCAGGGCGATTCCCGGGTGGTCGTCCTTGAGTTTTGCCAACCGGGCCGCAACGTCTTCCAAGGCCGGGACGTCCACCGCCGGCAGGCCCTGGTATCCGAACAGCTTCCGGGATGCCCGGGGCGACCGGATGACGTCGTGCACGTCGGCTGCGGACAGGGGCGGAACCCGGTGCGCCCAATCGTCCAGGAGGTTCACGGCGTCCCCTGCCAGGCCGAAGGACACTACCGGCCCCAGCAGGGGGTCCTCCATGGCCCTGAAGGTGCAGGCCTGGCCTACTGGAGCCATGGCCTGTACTTCCAGCGACGAGGATCCATACGGTTCCAGCGCCCGGCGCATTTGTCCGATGTTCTGGCGAAGCGATGCAGCGTCCTGGATGTCCAGGCGCACCCCGCCCAGGTCCAGCCGGTGCCTCAGCGCAGGGTCCGTGGTCTTCAGCACCACCGGCCATCCAATCGATTCGGCTGCCTTGACAGCCTCATCCGGCGTGCCGAAGCCGATCGCCGGCACCACCCCGATTCCGTAACCGGCCAGCAACGCCGCGGCAGCACCGGCGTCGAGCTTTCGCAGTTTCTCCCCTGTCACCCCGGACAGCATCGACGCCAACGCCGCCCTGGTGCCCTCGACGTCGCATCCGTCCGGTTCGACGAACAGGCCCTGGTCACGGTCGCGCCATTGCGCGTAACGGACGATCGCGGACAATGCGGCCACAGCGGACCCCGCATTGGAGTAGCACGGCAGTTGCGCCGTGCCGTCCTGCCCCACCATGCCCTCAACCTGCACGGAAGGATCCAAGATTCCCGTAAACGCAGCCACCACTGGTTTGCCGGCCTCCGCAGCACACTCGGCAAGGACTTCTGCGAGCGCCGCCACCGTCACCCCCCGCGCCGGCAGGAGCGCGGCAATGAGCGCGTGTACCGATTCGTCGGCGAGGATGTCCCGCAGGCTCCTCCGGAAAGCCGGCAGCGCAAGCGACATCCCGGCGTCGAGGTCAACGTCAGTGATGGTTCGCCTGACGTCGAGTCCGGCGGGGGCCGCGGCGTCCGCCACCACCGTGGCAAGAGCCACCGAATTGGCGAAGACCGCCACTCCAGGTCCGGCCGGGAGCGACTGTGTGGAGACGATCTGGGCGATGTCCATGAGCTGCTCTATGGTGTCCACGCGGATCACGCCGGCTTGGCGCATCATGGCATCCACGGCCGCCGCGGGCGCCTGGGTGGTCCGGACTTCGTGCCCGGGCGGAAGCCGGAGGCCGGTGACGTCGGACTTCGCGACGATCACGGGCTTGCTGCGGGACAACCTTCGGGCAAGACGCGAGAACTTGCGCGGGTTGCCAATGGATTCAAGGTAAAGCCCGACGGCGGAAGTGTCCGCGTCGTCTTCCCAGAACTGCATAACATCGTTGCCGGAGACGTCGGCCCGGTTGCCCGCCGAAAGGAACGATGACAACCCGAGGCGGCGCCGGCTTGAGGCCGCGTAGACTGCCACACCCACTGCTGCGGACTGGCTGAAGAGGCCAAGCCCTCCCCTGGGCGGCATGGTGGGAGCCATGGAGGCATTGAGGGAAATGTCCGGGTGGGTATTCAGGATGCCCAGCGACTCAGGCCCGATCACGCGCATGCCGTTGGCGCGGGCACGCCTGACCAGTTCGTGCTGGCGGGCGAGGCCCCGCTCGCCGTCGTCCGCGAAGCCCGCCGTGGCCACCACGAGTCCCTTGACGCCGGCGGCCGCGCACTCGTCCACCACTCCGGGGACTTCCTCGTAGGGAACCGCGATGATGGCGAGTTGCACCGGTCCTGGTATCTCCGAGAGGCGGGCGAAGGAGATCATGCCCGCCAATTCGAACGCCTCCGGGTTGACGGCGTAGACGGGGCCCTTGAAGCCACCTTCGATCACGTGTTCGAGGAGTTGGTAGCCGATGGTTCCCCATTTGCGGCTGGCACCGATGACGGCAATGGACGACGGCGCCAGCAGGTCGCGCACGCTGCGCGCCTCTGCGCGGTGCTCGCGCGCCTCCATGACAGCCCGCGACTTATCGGTGGGGTCGATGTTGAATTCGACGCTGACGACGCCGTCGTCGAACTGGCGGGTGAGGTCGTAACCGGCGTCCGCGAAGACCATGAGCATTTTCCGGTTCTCCGGCAGGACTTCCGCGGTGAAGCGCCGGATGCCGTTTTCGCGGGCAGCAACGGCCAGGTGCTCCAGCAGGATGGAGCCAATGCCGCGGCCTTGATGGGCATCGGAGATGTTGAAGGCGACTTCCGCCTCGGCGGGGTCGTCCAGGCGGTCGTAGCGCCCGACGCCCACGATCTCGCCACCGATGGTGATGACGAACGCGACCCGGTTGACGTGGTCCACTTCGGTAAAGCGACGGACTTCCTTGCCGGAGAGCTTGGCCTTGAAGGAGAAGAACCGCATGTAGATGGAGGCTTGTGACTGGCCTGCGTGGAAGGCCTGCAGCGCGTCCGCATCCTCCGGGCGGATGGGGCGAAGGTGGGCGGTCCCGCCGTCGCGCAGGACGACATCGGCCTCCCAATATTCCGGATAAATGCCGACCCCGGGCTGATCCACCATAGGCTTAGCCTAGCTAAAACATCCGCAGTACAACTTTCAAGGATCCACCACACCCATGGCCCGCAGCCAAACTTCAGCACGCAAAGGCGAGCCCCTCGGCGATTTCACCGAGACGATCGTCGACATTGACGTCACTTCCGAGATGGAGGGCTCCTTCCTGGAGTACGCCTATTCGGTGATCTATTCGCGTGCCCTTCCCGACGCACGTGATGGCCTCAAGCCTGTCCAACGCCGCATCCTCTACATGATGGCCGATATGGGCCTCCGCCCCGACCGAGGCCACGTCAAGAGTGCCCGCGTGGTGGGCGAAGTGATGGGCAAGCTCCACCCGCATGGTGACGCCGCGATTTACGACGCCATGGTGCGCATGGCGCAGGATTTCTCCCTTCGCCTGCCGTTGATCGACGGCCACGGCAACTTCGGTTCGCTGGACGATGGTCCGGCCGCGCCCCGGTACACGGAGGCCCGGCTGGCCGCCGCAGCCCTGACCATGACCGACCACCTCGACGAAGACGTGGTGGACTTCGTTCCGAACTACGACAACCAGCTGACCCAACCCGAAGTCCTGCCGGCCGCGTTCCCCAACCTCCTGGTGAACGGAACCACGGGCATCGCCGTCGGCATGGCCACCAATATGGCTCCGCACAACCTGGTGGAAGTCATCGCGGCCGCACGCCATCTGATCGCCAACCCCGAGGCGACGCTGGATGACATCATGAGGTTCATCCCGGGGCCGGACCTGCCCACGGGTGGGCGGATCGTCGGCTTGGACGGCATCCGCGACGCGTACGCCGGAGGGCGCGGTTCCTTCAAGACCCGGGCCAAGGTGGAGGTGGAGCAGCTCACTGCCCGGCGCACCGGCCTGGTGGTCACGGAGCTTCCGTACATGGTTGGCCCGGAAAAGGTGATCGAGCGCATCAAGGATGCGGTCAACGCCAAGAAGCTGACCGGCATCAGCGATGTCGTGGACCTGACGGACCGCAACCACGGCCTGCGCCTGGTGATCGAACTGAAGAACGGCTTCAATCCCAACGCCGTCCTCCAGCAGCTCTACCGGTTCTCGCCGATGGAAGATTCCTTCGGCATCAACAACGTCACCCTGGTTGACGGCCAGCCGCAGACGCTTGGGCTCCTGCAGCTCCTGCAGGTGTACGTGGACCACCGCCTTGACGTGGTCCGCCGGCGGACGGCGTTCCGCTTGGGCAAGAAGAAGGACCGCCTCCACTTGGTGGAGGGCCTTTTGATCGCCATCGTGGACATTGACGAAGTCATCCAGATCATCCGGTCTTCCGATGAAGCTTCCGCGGCCCGCGAACGCCTGATGTCCATCTACGACCTCACCGAGATCCAGGCCAATTACATCCTGGAGCTCCGCCTTCGCCAGCTCACCAAGTACTCCCGCATCGAGCTGGAGAAAGAGCAGGACGAACTGCGCAGGGAAATCGAAGCCCTCGAGGCGATCCTGGGCAGCGACCAGTTGCTTCGTGAGCTGGTTTCCGGCGAGCTGGCCGAGATCGCGGAGAAGTACGGAACTCCGCGCCGGACAGTCCTGTTGGAATCCGAGGCTGTGTCTCCGACGGTCGCCGCCGCCCTGGCGTCTGCCGCTCCGGGCCCCAAGGGCAAGGCCGCCGCGCTTCCCTTGGAAATTCCGGACGACCCCTGCTGGGCGTTGCTCAGCATGTCCGGCCAGATCGCCCGGACCTCCAACCAGGAACCCCTCGCCGAATCGGGTCCGCGCGCAAAACACGATGTGTTCCGTTCGGTGGTCAAGACCACGGCCCGCGGCGAAATCGGCGCCGTGACCTCCACCGGCCGGATGCTCCGGCTCCAAGTGATGGACATGCCTGTGCTTCCGCCGGTGAGCGGTTTGCCCAACCTGGCCGGCGGTGTGCCGGCCAGGGAATTCATCACGCTGCTCAAGGGCGAGGCCCTGGTGGCCTTCGTCCCGCTGGATCAGATCCTGGCGATCGGCACCGTGCAGGGCGTGGTGAAGCGCGTCCAGCCCGACTATCCGTTGAACCGCGAGGACTGGGAGATCATCTCGCTCAAGGACAAGGACACCGTCCTCGCCGTGGAACCGGCGCAGGAGGACGACGTCGATCTCGTCTTCCTGACCAAGCAAGCCCAGTTGCTGCGGTTCAGTTCGTCCAACGTCCGGCCGCAGGGCCGCACGGCAGGGGGCATGGCGGGCATCAAGTTGGCAGCGGGAGACGAAGTGATCCACTTCGGTGCCGTGCGCCCGAACGATCCGGCCGCCGTCGTGGTCACCATCGCCGGAACCGTTGGCGCCTTGCCCGGAACGGCGCCGGGCACGGCGAAAGTGACGGCCTTCGACGAGTACCCGGCCAAGGGCCGCGCCACCGGCGGTGTCCGCGCCCACCGTTTCCTCAAGGGCGAAGACACGCTCCTGCTGGCGTGGGCGGGGCATGGCCCGGCCAAGGCGTCAACCAGCGCAGGCGTTGCCCGGGCCCTTCCGCATGAACACGGCCGAAGGGATGGGTCCGGCGTGCCGTTATCCCAACCGGTGGAGGCGATCGGTCCGAGCATGGCGTGGCCCGAAGCCGCTCCGGACGGCGCGTAGGCGAGGCAAAGGAAAGGCCGGCGGCCTCAGGAAGCCGCCGGCCCGTCCCGTTGGGCGTCAGCCGTTACGGCCCATCTGGTTCAGGCTGAGGATGTTTCCCTCGGTATCGAGGAACCAGGCCGCTGCGGTGCCATCGGGCATGGTGGCGATGCCATCCTCTGTCTTCAGCCCGGGGAAGTCGTAGTCTTCGAAAACCACGCCCTTTCCGCGGAGTTCGGCTACTGTGGCGGCAAGATCATCCACATTCCAGCCCATCTGGGTGTTCTTGGCTGTTCCGGCGTTCGGCGTTTCGTAGAGCAGGAACGCCGTTCCGCTGCCACAGCTGTACTGCAGGTTGTCGGCAGCATCCGGATTGTCGGGTTCAAGACCGAGTTTCTCGCTGTAGAACCCACGGGCCCTGGCCAGATCCTGTGCCGGCAGAACGGCAGCTACTTGCTGATCTTTGAGCATGATTCTCTCTTTCCGGCTCTCCTCCCGGAACGAACTCTACTCCTGCGCCGTCGCGAAGCAATCGGCAAACGGGACCTGTTTCACCGCCTGCGCAGTACAGGGCAAGGAGCCGCATAGACTGGCGGTATGCCGATCATTCCTGAGGACAAAGACTGGACGTGGGTGCTCGCCGAGCCCTGCCCCGAATGTGGATTCGATGCTTCGACGGTCACGCCGGCGACCGTACCCGGAAGCGTCCTGAGCATGCTTCCCCGGTGGCGTTCGGTCCTCAAGCGCGAAGATGCAACAACCCGGCCCAATGACCACACGTGGTCCCCCGTGGAATACGCGTGCCACGTCAGGGATGTCTTCGAGCTGTTCGGCCAACGCTTGAACCTGATGCTCACGCAGGAAAATGCAGCCTTCGACAACTGGGACCAGGACCAGGCAGCCATCGATGGCGACTACGGATCCTCCGACCCCAGCCAGGTCGCCGACGAACTGGTCACCGAAGGCGAACAGGTTGCTGAGTCGTTCGCGCGCGTAGTCCAGGATGAATGGGAACGGACCGGCACGCGGAGCAACGGCTCGGCCTTCACGGTCCTGACGTTTTCGCAGTACTTCCTGCACGACGTCGTCCATCATCTGCACGACGTCGACGGCTGAACGACAGCGCTACAATAACTTCTCCCACGTGATGCTCCGGTTTACCGGCGTGTAACCCATGCCCACGTACAAACCGAGCGCTCCCGTGGGATTCGCCGAGTCCACATCCAGCGAGGCCATGTCCATGCCGGCCGCCGCGAACCTGCGCATGGCATCGGCCAGCAGGGCCTGGGCGATCCCCCTGCCGCGGAATTCGCGCCGTACACCGAGCAGTTCCGTGTAGCCCTCCGTGAACCCGCGGTCAGCGGCGGCGTCTGGGTCGAAGCTGGCCAGCTGGTATCCCGCCACCGTCCCCGAGGCCGTATCGATCGCCACCGTGCTCCAGTCGTGCCGGGCCGTGGGCTCTTCCATGGTGAATCGCCATGATTCCCGGTCCCTCGGTTCACTGCCCCAGTGGTCCCTGAAAGCGTCGTTGTGTGCCAAACGGACCGGCTCGTGCAGCGAGGAGTCCAGGGTCCGCAGTTGAAGTCCCGGAGGGAGCGGCGCCAGGGGCACGGGAACCGACAGTGGACGGTGCATCTCATTGAACCAACGCACAGCCGCATACCCGCGCGATTCCAGCAGCACCGCCTGGTGCCGGTGCTGCTCCTCCGTCCGCACCCGGAGCCGGGGTGGTGACGCCAGGTGCCCTGACCCGGCGTCGGCGGTGAACCGTTCGATGGTCCGTGCTTCCTGCCAGGCAAGGACGGCCGAGCCGATCCCCCGGCGCTGCCAGCCAGGATCGACGCAGCCCATGCCAGTGGCCTTGTCCCCGTCCGGGTTCTTGATGATGCGGCCGTAGGCCCGGGCCACTCCGTCGCCATCGAGGCCCAGAAGAGTGTTGGTCCGGGCGTCGTTGGTGGTTGACTCCAGGATGTGGACCAGGTCACCGGACTTCTCGAACCACGCAGGATGCTCGACGGCGGCCGTCCGGGCGATCAGTGCGGCCCAGTTGTGGAGCTGGTCCACGGTGGCGGCTTGCCACCGCAGGCCCGTAGCCTCGGCTGTCGGTAGATCGTCGCGCGGCGGAACGTCATGAGGGTGCTCTACGGCCATGCCAACAGGCTACTGAGCAGTGCGGCGACTCACCAGTTCAGCTGCGACCCGGGACTTTCCCTGCAGCTCCAACCGGGCGTCCGTGGCATCGATGTCCGCTGGATTGTGCGTCACCAGCACTACGGTCACATCCCGGAGTCCGCGCCGAACGGTCGCCATCATGTCGCGGGCGGAGGCGGCGTCCAGGTGGGCAGTCGGTTCATCGAGCAGCAGGACCTGCGCCCCGGTCAGGAGCGTCCTGGCCATGGCAAGCCGCTGCCGTTCACCCCCGCTGAGGAAAGCCCCGCCGGGACCGATCCTGGTATCGAGTCCTTCCGGCATGCCGCCAACCAACGAGTCCAACCCCACGTCCGCGAGGGCCTTGTGCATCTCCGCTTCGCCCGGTTTGTCTCCCGAGGGCCTGGACAGGAGGAGATTGCCGCGGATCGTGGAGTCGAAGAGGTGTGCTTCCTGGGGACACCACGCGGCGCTCCCGGTCAGCCGGACAGCCCCCGAGGACGGTTGGAGGAAGCCAAGCAGAACCGACAACAGTGTGGACTTGCCCGACCCTGACGGTCCGGTGACAGCAAGCCACTGTCCGGGCGCAGCCTCAGCGGAAAGCGCGGAGAAGACCTCAGGGCCGCCCGGCCACGCTGCGGAGACGTCCATCAGCTCGAGTCCCGGGCCGCTGTCCCGGTCGAGCAGCGGGTGGATGCCGCCGTCGTCGTTCGGTCCCTCAACGGTGGAGTCCAGCGCTCCCGCGTCGGCCACACGGCGCAGGACGGCTGCGAGCGCAGGGGCTTGGCGGACGGCAGGCACCACTCCGGCGTATGGTTCCACCAAGGCGAGCTGCATGAGGACGATCACGGCCACCAGGGCGGGGCTGACAGTACCGTCCATGGATGGCGCTGCGCCCAGGAGTCCGGCCCAGAGGGCAGCCACTGAGCAGGCCAGGACGATGACGGCCTGGCCCAGCCCTTCGGCCCACGCGGATCGCTGTGCTGCGAGGGTGGCTTCGCGGTCTTGCTCCTTGAGCGCCTCCAGGACAGGTTCGGCCACACCGTTGGCTGAGAGTTCGGCGCGCGCGTCCAGAGCCGCCGCGGTTCCGCGCAGGACGCCCGCGTGGAGTTTCTGCTCGGCCGTCGCGGCGTTCCGGTCAGCGAACAGTGCCAGCAAGGGAGCCGCCACCAGTCCGAGTACGGCCGCCACGAGCGTGGCCGGCAGCGCGGCGGGAAGCACCAACGCAGTGGCAATGATGGAGCCTGCCGCTACGCCCGCGGCTGCCAGGGGCGGAAGCACCACCCGGGGCAGGAGGTCCCGGAGGGTGTCGATGTCATCCACCACCGAGCCCAGGACGTTTCCGCCCTGCAGCAATCTGCGAAGGGCCAGCGCACGGCGGCTCAACGCCGCCCACAAGGAGCCACGCAAACGGCTCATCGCCGCGAACACGGCGTCGTGGGTCAGCAGCCGTTCGGTGTACCGGAGCACGGCCCGGCCAATGCCGAAGAAACGGACCCCTACGATCGCGCCCAGCAAGTAGAGGATGGGAGGTTGTTCGCTCGCCCGGATGATGAGCCATCCGGACAATCCGGACAACGCCACCGCGAAGAGGGCCGCAAGTACGCCCACCACGGCGGCTCCGGCGAATTTCCAGCGGACCGGCCTCAGGACTGCGCCCAAGGATGCAGGAAGCGCCCTCCGACCGATAACGGGAACACCGTTGCCCTCTTGAGCGGTGGCGTCCGCCCCCGGGTCCCCTGTACCGCTGGCAGTCAGGAGGGGTTCCGGCAACTGGGCCGCTGGTTCGCCGGCCCGCCCCAGGAAGACGGTGTGGTCCGCGAGCCGTCGCGTGGCGGCGTCATGGGCCACCAAAACCACCGTGGCACGGCGGCGCAAGGACCCGATGACGGATCGCACCACGGCTGCTGACTGTTGGTCCAGGTGGGCCGTTGGTTCGTCCAGGAGCAGCAACGTGGCCCCTGACTCAAGGCGTGCGAGCCCACGGACCAAGGCAACCCGACGCAGCTCCCCCGGGCTCAGTTCCGCTGGATGTTTCCCTGCCAAGTGTCCTGCCGCGGCCTTCTCCAGCAACCGGGCTGCAAGCGCGGGATCCTGCGATGCTTCGCCGAGATAGAGCAGGATTTCGTCCTGCACGGTTGCGCTCGCCATGACCGGATGCTGTGGAACCCAGGCAACCGTCCCGGCGCCCGCAACGGTGCCGGCCACAGATGCTTCGGCTCCGTTGCCCACCAGGCCGGCCAGGACGGCCAGGACAGTCGTCTTGCCGGCACCGCTTGGACCGTCCAAGGCAGTAACCCGCCCGGCGGGTGCGGTGAACGTCAGAGGCCCGACGGCGGGTCCCGGCCTTCCCGCATAGCCCACCACCAGATCGGTAACCACGACGTCGGCTGGCCCGGACGTACCGGGACCGTCACTCGTGACCGGGGTGCTGGCGGGTGCGGCCAGCACGGCGTTGGCGGTTTCGAGGGCCTCCCGGCCGTCGTCGCTGGCGTGGTGGGCGGTACCGAGCTCGCGCAGTGGCAGGTAGCAGTCGGGTGCCAGGATCAGTGCCAGGAGTCCTGCTTCGAGGGCCATGTCCCCACCCACCAGCCGCACGCCGATGAACACTGCCACCACCGCCACGGAGATCGTGGCGATGAGTTCAAGGGCCAGGGCCGACAGGAACGCGGTACGCAGTGTGGCCATGGTCCGGGACCGGTACTGCTCGGAGATATCCTCCAGGGCAGCGCGCTGGTCGCCTGCCCTTCCCAGGCCCACCAGGACAGGCAGGCCCTTGGCCAATTCCAGGATGTGGCCGGACAGGGTGCGCAGCGTGGTTTGGGCCTCGCGGACCTTGTCCTCGGTGTGCCGCCCAATGAGGACCATGAAGAGCGGCACCAACGGCACGGTCAGGACGATGACCACGGCGCTGACCCAGTCCGCCCAGAGAATCCTGGCACCCACCAGCAGGGGTATGGTCGCACAGTTGACCAAGGCAGGGAGGTACTGCGTGTAGTAGTCGTCCAGGGCGTCCAGGCCCCGGGTAGCAAGAATGGCCAGTCCGCCATCGTTGACCCTGGCACCGGTAGAGGCTCCGCCGTCGGTCAATGCTTTGCGCAGGAGTTGCGCGCGCAGTTCCTCTTTGACGCCCAGGGCGGCACGCCGGGACGCGATTCCCTGGCCCCATACGGCGAAGGACCTGAGCACCGCACCCACGGCACCCCACACCAGGCCGCCATGCCAGTCCGAATCACCTCCTGCAAGGCCCGCGAGCATCCCGGCCACGGTCTGGGCCATCAGGACCAGGGCCAGTGCCTTGAGTGCAGACAGGACGCCTGTTCCGTAGAGCGCGGCGCGGGTTGCAGGACCGGAGGGGAACACGGGCTTCATGGAGGGCTAGGCTCCTGGGCTCGAGGCGTTGCCGGGCTGCTGCCGATCCTGCTGGGGAGCCGCGTTCAGCAGCACCTTGGAGGCGATGGCAGGCAGGAAGCCGTGGGCCTCGGGAATGTGCGACGAGCTGACCCGCCGCCGGAAGACCCAGTACGTCCAAGCCTGGTAAGCGATGACCAGCGGGAGGCCCACCGCAGCCACGACGCTCATCAGGCCCAAGGTGTAGTCCGAGGATGAGGCGTTGGAGATGGTCAGGTTGAAAGCGGGATCAAGGGTGGATGGGATGACCACGGGGAACGCTGCCCCAAAGATCGAGGCAGTTGCGCACACAACGAACGCCCCGGTGGCCCCAAACGCCCGTCCCTCGGCACCCTTCCGGGCCCACAACCATGCCAGGACCACGGCCACCACTCCGGCGACCACCAGCACCCAGGTCCATGGCTTCCCGCTCAGGAACTGCACGGCAACCATCCACCCGAGCAGCGGCAATGCGGCCACGGCGACCAAACGCACGAACCAGCGGCGCGCCCGGTGCCGCACTTCGCCGTCGGTCTTCAAGGCGAGGAAAGCCAAGGCATGGACCAAGGCGAACGCCACCACAGCGAGGCCGCCCAGCAGCGCGTACCCGCTGAACCAGGCCAGCGGACCTCCAGTGCGGTCGCCGTTGGCGTCGATGGGCAGGCCCGTGGTGGTCAGTGCCAGCGCGGCGCCGATCCCGAAGGCGGCCACGAAGGAACCCAAAGCGATGGCCCAGTCCCAACCGTTGCGCCAGCGTTCGGTGTCCACCTTGCCGCGGTATTCGAAAGCCACCGCCCTGAAGATGAGGGCCACCAGGACCAGCAGCAGGGGCAGGTAAAGCGTGGAAAACAGGGACGCGTACCAGAGGGGGAACGCCGCGAAGGTCGCTCCGGCCGCTGTGAGCAGCCACACCTCGTTACCGTCCCATACGGGTCCGATGGTGTTCAACAGCACGCGCCGGTCCGTGTTGTTCCGGGCAAAGAGCTTCATGAGCATCCCGACGCCCAGATCGAACCCTTCGAGGAAGAGATAGCCGGTCCACAACACAGCGATGGCCACGAACCAGATAGTTGGCAACAGTTCCATTGGTGGTTTCCTCTGTCTCTAGTAGGCGAAGGCCAGCACGTCGTCGCCCTTGTCCGGGGCGGAAGAGTCATGGTCGTCGCCGTCGTCCTTGCTGTGGGCCAGTTCCGGCATGGCCGAAGCGACGCCGCCGCGGACGTACTTGACCAGCAGCCTGACCTCCACCACCAGGAGCACAGCGTAAATGGCAGTCAGGACCACCAACGAACCCATGATTTCGCCGGCGCTCACGCCCGGGGAGACGGCGGCGGCCGTGAACATGAACACCTGGTCGATGCCGTTCATGTCCGGGTTCGGTGCCACCACGAAGGGTTGGCGGCCCATTTCGGTGAAGATCCACCCGGCCGCATTGGCACCAAACGGGGCAAGGATGCCAAACACTGCCAGGCGCATGAGCCACCGGGATTCGGGAACAACTCCCTTGCGGGTCACCCAGAGGGCAAGAAGGGCTGCCAGCGCGGCGATGCCGCCGAATCCGATCATCATCCGGAAGCCCCAGTAGGTCACCTCCATAACAGGCACATACTGGATCTCCTGGCCTGCACGGTCACCGTACAACGGGTTGTCCGGCAGGTGGGTGCCGTACTTCTCCTTGTATTCGCCCAGGAGGCTGTTGACGCCCTTTACCTCGGTGGTGAAGTCACCCTTGGCGAGGAAGGAGAGGATTCCGGGAACCTCGATCACCGCCACAATGTCGTCACAGTTCTTGGCCCCCAGGTTGCCCACACTCAGGACGGAGAAACCGGTCCCGTCGTGGCACGCTGCTTCAGCCGCGGCCATCTTCATGGGCTGCTGCTCGAACATGAGCTTCCCTTGCAGGTCGCCGGTGATTGCTGTACCGGCAAAGGAGATCATGGCCACTACTGCGCCGATCCGGAGGGAGCGCATCCACACGGTGTAGTCGGTCCTGTCGCGGCCGGGGATGGCAGCCTCGCCCGGTACCAGCTTGCCGTCCTTGCCCACCACGTCAATGCCGTCGTGCCGCCTCCGCCACAGGTGGTACCAGGCGATGCCCAGCAGGAAGGCCCCCGCCACGCCCAGCGCCCCGAAGAGCGTGTGTGGAACGGCTACCAATGCCGTGTTATTGGTGAACACCGCCCAAGCGTCTGTCATGACGGGCCGGCCATCCACCATTTCAACTCCGACGGGGTGCTGCATCCAGGAGTTGGCGACAATGATGAAGTAGGCAGAGAAGATGGAGCCGATCACGGCGATCCACAGGCACGCCAGGTGCACGCCACGCTTGAGCTGCTTCCAGCCGAAGATCCACAGCCCCAGGAACGTGGACTCCACGAAGAAGGCCAGCAGTGCTTCCAGGGCCAAGGGGGCGCCGAAGACGTCACCGACGAAACGGCTGTACTCGCTCCAGGCCATGCCGAACTGGAATTCCTGCACAATACCGGTGGCCACGCCCATGATGAAGTTGATGAGGAAGAGCTTTCCCCAGAACTTGGTCATCCTCAGGTACTCCACTTTTCCCGTGCGGTACCAGAGGGTCTGGATGATGGCCACCACCAGGCCAAGTCCGATGGTGAGGGGAACCATCATGAAGTGGTAGACGGTGGTGATACCGAATTGCCAACGTGCAATTTCCAAGGCGTCCATGGCTGTCCTTTGTCCGGCGGCCCATAGCGGGTGCTTAGTTCTACGTTGCGTAGAAAACTAATCTTCTACACAGTGTAGAACAGATGCGGCAAGCTCAGTCCAATTCTTCAAGTGGCGTTACACACCCGCAAGGGGGCAGCCCGGCACCGCATCCGGCGACTGCCGGGAGGTGCGGCGCGCCGACAGTTCTACTTCGCGTAGAATGGAGGCCTGAAAAGCGGTAGATTTATCGTGGAATGTTGGATCGTCGCGGTTTGCCAGAAGGATGGCGGGACGCGGAAGGTAGGGACGTATAGATGGCGAGTCTTGGGGAACTGGAACGGGCAGTGATGGATCTGCTCTGGGCGGGACAAGAAGCCGCAACCGCCAACACACTGCGTGACTTGCTGGCCCAGGACTCCGAAGCGGGGGATGGCTCCGCCGGACACCAGGGCAAGGACCTTGCCGTGACCACGGTCCTGACCGTGCTGTCCCGCCTCGAAAAGAAGGGCCTCGTGGAGCGCGAACGCGGCACGCGTCCGCACCGCTACCAGGCTGTTTCCAGCCGGGCGGACCACACAGCCGAACTCATGCACGAGGTCCTCGGCTCAGCACCGGACCGGGAAGCCGTCCTGGCCCGCTTCATTGGCTCCGTTTCAGAAAGTGAAGCCGCGACACTGCGCAAATTGCTCGGCTACAATTAGCCACTATGTTCTGGACCTCATATCTCCTGGCGGTCCTGGCATTGATTTTGGCATGGCCTGTGCCTGTCCTTCTCTCCCGGGCACAGTGGCCGGCGCGCTCCCCGTTCACCGCCATGGTGCTCTGGCAGGCGATAGCCCTTGCCGGTGGATTGTCGATGATCGGCGCCATGCTGGTCTACGGACTGGAGCCCATCGGCGACACCCTGATCGCCGGGTTGAAGGGCCTGGCGGGGATGGTCTTCAACAACGAACCAACCACAGCGTTGGGGTTCTGGCACCTCTTTGCGCTCTCGGCGGCCGCCCTGCTGACGGCCCACTTGGTCTTCACGCTGTTGCTGACCTACTACAAGATCGAACGGCAGCGGCGCAGGCACCGTGAATTGCTCGCCCTGCTCGCTTCTCCCTCCGCCGATGGCCCCGGGACTGTAGTCATCAACCACGACTCCCCCGTGGCTTATTGCCTCCCGGGCGGAGCCCGCTCGGTGACGGTCCTCTCCGATGGCCTGATGGCGGCTCTGGAACCGGCAGAACTCCGGGCGGTCCTCATCCACGAAAACGCCCACCTCTCCCAACGGCACGACCTCCTCCTCTGGGCCTTTGCAGCCTGGCGGCAGGCGTTGCCGTGGTTTCCCACCACAAGGCTGGCGCAGACTGCGGTGAATTCGCTGATCGAAATGCTCGCCGACGACGTCGCCCTGCGGACCGAAAGCAAGGGCACGCTCATCAAGGCCATCGCGATAGTCTCCAGCGGCTCACCGTCGCCTGGCACCCTTTCGGCCGGCTCACTGGCGGGAGGCAGCGGAATCATTGAGGGCGGATCCGTCAGCGCCACCGGCGGGGCCGACTCCCCACGCACGACGGCGTCACGCGTCAGCCGCCTGCTCTCGCCTCAGCCACCACTCGCCAAGGGATTGCGAACGCTGGTTTTGATGGTCTCGGCGCTGTTGCTCGCGGTCCCCACAGCGCTGCTGATTGTTCCTGGATTGCTCGGCTGACCCCGGGCTTCCTGCCGCTTGGGACCGGCTACGTGAGGGTGGCCTCGTAGACCAGTTCGGCAAAGCCATCCAAGTCTGCAGAGCACCGTGCCAAGCGATCGGCGGCCTCCGAGGCCTGCGGCAAACGCAAGACATCCCGTGACTTCAACTCCCGGAACCATCGACGCAGGCGCTCCAGGCTCTGCTCTTCTTCCTCGAGTTCTGCGAGTGTGAACTTCTTGCGTGAGATCTCCTTGGCGATCTCCTGCTCGAATTTGCCGCAGTCAGCCGCAAACTCAGTCCATTCATCGGCCCGCGCCGCCACGAACGCGTCGCGGAAGGCGGAACCTCCGTCTCCTCGCGGAACGGCATCCACAACTGTCCAGGTACCTGATCCCTTGTCAACGAGCAGCTGGACCCGGCCGAGTCCTTCCTCGAACGCGGGATGTGCGGGTAGGACCCAGGTTCCTGGCGACAGCGGCACTGCCCCGGTCTTCCGCAGCTCCCTCCACACGGCCACCCGATGCCGCGAGGGCTGGGCCGGAACCTGCACTAAAAGCAGGAGCCATGCAATGTCGTTCTCAATCACATCATCGAATGTATCACCTGTTACATTGACTGATGTGAACGCTGAATCCCCCGTTTTCCACAACAGCCATCGATGGCCGCTCTACGCAGCCGGTTTCACCACAGCCTTTGGCGCCCACGCAGTGGCGGCCGGATTGGGTGCCGAAAGCGCCGACATCGGCCTCAACCTGCTGGGTTTGGGCGTCCTGCTCGCCCTCTACGACGTCGCCGAAGTCTTTCTCAAACCGGTCTTTGGCTCACTCAGCGACCGGATCGGACCCAAGCCGGTCATCGTCGGGGGTCTCGTAGCCTTCGCCGGCGCCTCCCTCATCGGGCTGTGGGCCGAACAGCCGCTCATGCTCGCAGCTGCGAGGCTGGGGCAGGGAATGGCGGCCTCGGCATTCTCGCCTGCGTCGTCGGCCAGCGTTGCGCGGCTGGCAGGCAGCAGGACCGGACACTACTTTGGCCGCTATGGCTCCTGGAAGGGCTTGGGGTACGCCATCGGCCCGCTGCTGGGCGCCCTCGCCATCATCACGGGTGGCTTCAGTTTGCTGTTCGGAATTTTGGCCATGGTGGGCCTGGTGGCCGCAATCTGGGTTGCTGTTGCCGTACCTCGCCTCCAGCCGCTCCCGCGGCCCCGATACACGATCCTGGACGTCTGGAGGCAAAGCACGCAACGGTCTTTTCTTGGGCCAACGATCGTCCTGGCCGCCAGCACAGGGGCATTGGGAGCGGCCGTCGGCTTCCTTCCCGCGTTGGCGGCCAGGGAAGGACTCGGCACGGCGGGGAGCGTCGCCGTCGTCACCGTCCTGGCCGTAGCATCCGCGCTCATCCAGCCGCGGATCGGAAAGCTCCGGGACCGCGGAATCCTGCACGACCGGCCCGGCATGGTATCCGGCCTCCTGGCAATCGCAGCCGGGACGCTAGCAGCGGCGCTGCTTCCCGGCCCGGCCGCCATTTACCTCAGTGCTGTGTTGGTCGGTGCCGGCATCGGCGTCGCGACGCCGCTGGCCTTCGCGCACCTTGCAGACTCCACACCGGCCGAGCGGCTGGGCCGCACCATGGGCTCGGCCGAACTCGGGCGGGAACTTGGCGACGCCGGAGGTCCCCTTCTGGTGGGCGGCATCGCCGTCGTTGCCGGCCTGCCGTGGGGGCTCGGCGCGCTTGCCGCCGTCGCAGCGGCCGCCTCCCTGGCCGCGCCGTCGGCAATAGCAGCCGACGATGCCGTTCGTTCCCCGCAACGCTAGGCGTCGATGCGTTCCCGGTCCAGCGTCGCGGCACCGGCGATGATGAACTCCTTGCGCGGTGCTACGTCGGAGCCCATCAGCAGGTCGAAGACTTCCTCGGCACGCTGGGCACTGTCGATGCCCACCTTACGCAGCGTGCGGTGCCTCGGGTCCATGGTGGTCTCGGCCAACTGCTGGGCATCCATCTCGCCAAGGCCCTTGTAACGCTGGATCGGTTCCTTGTAGCGCTTTCCTTCCTTGGCGAGGTTGGACAAGAGCACGTGGAGCTCGGCCTCCGAGTAGGTGTAGATCATCTCGTTCGCCTTCTGGCCCGGATTGATGACTTCAACCCGGTGCAGCGGAGGCACGGCGGCGAATACCCTCCCGGCTTCGACCATCGGGCGCATGTACCGGAAGAAGAGCGTCAGCAGCAGTGTCCGGATGTGCGCACCATCAACATCCGCGTCGGTCATGAGGATGACCTTGCCGTAGCGGGCAGCATCGATATCGAAGCTGCGCCCGGATCCTGCGCCCACAACCTGGATCAGGGCCGCACACTCGGCATTGGAGAGCATGTCCCCCACAGAGGCTTTCTGGACATTAAGGATCTTGCCGCGGATGGGCAGCAAGGCTTGGAAATCGGAAGAACGCGCCAGCTTTGCCGTGCCCAGCGCGGAGTCACCTTCCACAATGAACAACTCCGAACGCGCAACATCGTCCGTCCTGCAATCGGCAAGCTTGGTAGGCATCGAGGACGTTTCCAGCGCATTCTTCCGGCGTTGGGTTTCCTTATGCACGCGCGCCGAAATGCGCGACTTCATTTCGCTGACGATCTTCTCAAGGAGCAGCGAGGATTGCGCCTTGTCATTGCGGTTGGCCGACGCCAGCTTCGCTGAGATTTCCTGCTCCACTACCCTGGCCACGATGGCCCGCACGGCCGAGGTCCCCAGGATCTCCTTGGTCTGCCCCTCAAACTGCGGCTCGGCCAGGCGCACTGTCAGGACTGCGGTCAAACCGGCCAGGACATCGTCCTTCTCGATTTTGTCGTTGCCGGCCTTGAGCTTGCGTGCATTGGCCTCCACCGCTTTGCGGAACGTCTTGAGCAGTGCGGCCTCAAAGCCTGCCTGGTGGGTTCCGCCCTTGGGAGTTGCGATGATGTTGACGAAACTCCGCATGGTGGTGTCGTATCCGATGCCCCAGCGCAGGGCAATGTCCACTTCGCAATCGCGCTCGACTTCGGCGATCTTGCTGTGGCCGTTCTCGTCCAGTACGGGGACGGTCTCCTTGAATTTTCCGGATCCGTGCAGGCGCCAGATATCGGTCACACCGGAGTCGGCAGCAAGGAAATCGACGAACTCGGAAATTCCGCCATCGTGGTGGAAGACTTCCTCATGCACGCCGGCCTCACCGGGGGTGCCTGGCAGTTTGCGTTCGTCGCGGACGGTGATTTTCAGTCCCGGCACCAGGAACGAGGTTTGGCGGGCACGGGCAACCAGATCCTCGTAGGAGAACCGGGCATCAGGCGTAAAGATCTGACGGTCCGCCCAGTAGCGGACGCGGGTGCCGGTGACTCCCCGCTTGGCCTTGCCGACGACGTCAAGAACCGAGCCCTCCACGAACGGCTCAAACGCCGACTCGGGACCGGTCTTGGCGCCCGAATCCTGGAAACGCCCCGGCTCGCCCCGGCGGAAGGACATCTGGTACGTCTTGCTGCCGCGGTCCACCTGGACGTCCAATCGGCTTGACAAAGCGTTGACCACAGAAGCGCCAACACCGTGCAGGCCACCCGATGCAGTATAGGAGCCGCCGCCGAACTTACCGCCCGCGTGCAGCTTGGTGAAGACCACCTCGACGCCTGTCAGGCCCGTCTTGGGTTCAACGTCAACCGGGATGCCTCGGCCGTCGTCGTGGATTTCCACCGAGTTGTCCGCGTGCAGGATGACCTTGATGTCGTGGCCGAATCCTGCAAGCGCCTCATCCACCGCGTTGTCGATGATTTCCCAGAGGCAGTGCATGAGGCCACGGGAGTCCGTGGAACCGATGTACATGCCCGGGCGCTTGCGGACAGCTTCCAGGCCCTCAAGGACAGAAAGATGCCGGGCGTTGTATTCAGAACTCGGTGCCACTCGCGGTGCGCTCCTTCGGGTATATCTCAGGGTGTTTCCAGCAGCGTTTGTGTCCGCCAAAATCAAGGCAAACTCTGCCCATACTAGGGTAGCCGCCGGCGCCGCCGGGAACGGTTTGCCACTCCCGTAAGCGGCATGGCGGTCCCGTTACGTTACGCACATGTGATACGCGGACAGCGAAAGTGATCCATCCTTGCCATGGTTCTGCTTCGAATACTGGTTATATGGATGTACAGAACTACTAAGGAGGCCGACATGACAACAGCAGTTGCAGACCGCACGCTAAACGCAGCTGACCGATGCGATCGTTGCGGGGCTCAGGCATATGTCCGCGTTGTACTCGAGTCCTCCGGCGGTGAGCTGCTTTTCTGCGGCCACCACGCCCGCGCAGTTGAGGCCACGCTCCGGCCCCTGACCTCCGACTGGCACGATGAGACCGAACGCCTCAACGAGAAGGCACCCGTTCCGGTCGACTAGGCAGGACAACACACCGCAGCAGGGCCCCTCCCACCAGGGAGGGGCCTTGCTTTTGTTTACTGGCTTGTCCCGGCGGGCATGGATGTACGCAAGTAACTGGCATTTGTGGTTGTTCCCAGCGCTGGGAACAACCACAAGTGCCAGTCAGATCAGTTGGGTGCGCCTCGCCGCCCCTGGGCTTAAAACAGCAGCCCTGCCGGATATCCGGCAGGGCTGCTGTTCACTTCCAGCGGTTCTTAGTCCAGGTAGTCCCGCAAGACCTGCGAGCGGGAGGGGTGCCGCAGCTTGGACATGGTCTTGGATTCGATCTGGCGGATACGTTCACGCGTCACTCCGTAGACCTTGCCGATTTCGTCTAAAGTCTTCGGCTGGCCATCGGTCAAGCCGAAACGCATGGCCACCACACCGGCTTCACGCTCGGAGAGCGTGTCCAGCACGGAGTGGAGCTGTTCCTGGAGAAGCGTGAAGCTCACGGCGTCTGCCGGAACAACGGCCTCCGAGTCCTCGATCAGGTCGCCGAACTCCGAGTCGCCATCTTCACCCAGCGGAGTGTGCAGGGAAATCGGCTCGCGACCGTACTTCTGGACTTCCACGACCTTCTCCGGGGTCATGTCCAGTTCCAGGGCCAGTTCTTCCGGCGTGGGTTCGCGTCCGAGGTCCTGCAGCATCTGGCGCTGCACACGGGCCAGCTTGTTGATGACCTCAACCATGTGGACCGGGATACGGATGGTCCGCGCCTGGTCGGCCATTGCACGGGTAATGGCCTGTCGGATCCACCACGTGGCGTATGTGGAGAACTTGAAGCCCTTGGTGTAGTCAAACTTCTCCACGGCGCGGATAAGGCCCAGGTTTCCTTCCTGGATCAAGTCCAGGAAGAGCATGCCGCGGCCGGTGTACCGCTTGGCCAAGGACACGACGAGACGAAGGTTCGCCTCAAGCAGGTGGTTCTTGGCGCGCTTGCCGTCGTGGATAACAAACTCCAGCTCGCGCTTGAGCTTGGGGTCCATGGATCCGTCATCGGCGGCAATCTTCTCTTCAGCAAAGAGGCCGGCTTCGATCCTGAGTGCGAGGTCGACTTCCTGCTCGGCGTTCAGCAGTGCCACCTTGCCGATCTGCTTCAGGTAGTCCTTGACGGGGTCTGCGGTTGCACCGGCGGACATGACCTGCTGGACGGGGGCGTCGTCGTCATCGGCGTCGGAATAGACAAAGCCGGAACCAGTGGGGGCAGGCTTGTCCTTGCCGGCAGGAGCACCCCCCTCTTCAGCCTCGTCGTCGCCGACTTCCACTTCCTCAGCTGCCGAGGGATCGAATTCTTCGTCCTCGACTTCCACATCGTCAGAGTCGTCTTCGGCATCTGAAGACTTGTTGGCAGCCTCAGCCGCGGCCTTGGCACCGGGCTTGGGTCCACGCTTCTTGGGTGCAGGCTTGTCAGGGTTTCCCTCTGAAGCCTTGCTGGCAGCACGAGTCGCCGCGCTCTTTGCCGAAGCCGCCTTCTTTTCCTCAGCGGACAGTTCGGCCTGGGCGGCGGGTTCCTTCTCGACGGAAGACGGGGTCACAGAAAACCTTTCTAGCGGCGGTCTGTGGAATCACCATGTGGGCAACACCACTATGACCCTGTCAAATCCGCGATTATTTTCAAATGCAATCGCCGTCCGCAGGGTCTCTAGGTACAACTGCCGACGCCGCCGAAATGTTCCCCAAATACGGGGGCCAACGGGCATTCAAACGCGGACCCAACCGGGTCTCGGCATCCATTGTCTCACGATTTTGCGAATCCCACGCGTAGCAGGGCAGTCACCGGCCTATTTCCTGCCGGCAACATGGGTGCCCCACGCCGAGTCAGGACGCCGGGCCCATCCGCTGACGGTGCCCTGCCCCAGGATCTCGTCGAGGAGTTCCGCCAGCCTGTATCCGGGGTTGACGGCCAGGGCGCGGTCAAGGCAGGCATGGGCGAATGAACCGCTCCCCTTGCACCAGGCGATCCATCCTTGGAGGGTCAGTGCAGCCGCGGCGGCCTCGCTCTCTTCTTCGTCGAAACTCAGGAAGGACAACACCCGCTGCAGGGCGTCAAGGAGCTGCCAATCGGGAATACCGGGTTGCACACCCAGGAGCACCTCCCCGTAGGAGAAGAGCCCGCCATGGCCCGAATCCAGGGACGGCTGTGGCATTTCCGGCTCTCCGGCCAGCCCGCCTCCTCTGCCCGTGCCGAAAGCTGTTTCGGGCCAATCAGACGGATCATGGCCGGCCCGCAACCCAAGTTCGAGTGGATCAAAGGGCAGCGATGGTGAGACATTTTCGTCGAAGAGATTGAAGGCCTCCGCCCCGGCCTTCGCAGACCGCACCCCGGCCGCCGCCATGACCATGATGGCGTCCCGCCATGGTGGCACGGCAAGGCTTGCCCGCAGGAAGCCCACCAATTCGTCCGCGGCCGGCCCCTCGAACCCCTGCACCTCCCCCGCACCGTCCGGGGTAGATTCGCCACGCGCCCACGGCCTGTCCAAAATCTGAAGCCAGGCATCCATGACTGCGTCCAGGCACAGCCGGCTGCGCCACGCACCAGTGAACTGACCCTCGAATTTCAACTCCGCCTCAAGCACGCCCCCATGTGGTTTCCCTGGCCGCGCCAGCCTGGGCGGGTCCACCCGGCTCTGCGGCGACGATCCCACGCTGCTTCCGCGGTAAACCATCTCGGCGTTGATCCGGCCGTTCCGTATCTGTTCCACTGGCAAGCCCGGGACTGGACAGCAGTCCGCGTCTGTACAGAAAGCACTGCGCCAATAATCGTCTCCCACCAGCCACGCTTCCCGGACGCAAAGCCCCACAGTCTCGAGAGCCTGCTGCAAGGCCACCAACACTGGCATCGCACGGCACACCACCGAGCCGTCGTCCCAGCCGGCACTGTCATACAGGGCAAGGACCACACCATCTGCCTGTTCGTCGGCGAGGAGGTGGTTCCGTACGTACTCTGCAAAGGCAGCCCGGACGCGCGGCGAGTTGGACGTGGGAAGGTCCACTCGAAGGGTAGCTCCGAAAGTCTTCTCCTGCATGGTGATGGCTACCAGGCTGTCCTGGGGCCAGTAGCCAAGCAGATGCGGAATGTAGCCCAGAACGTCTTCGGGCCGGTAGATGTTGAGGGTCTCGTTGCTGGTCATGCCTCAAGCTTGGCCAGCGCGGAGTGGAGCGGACAGCCGCCTCTTCGCGTATGTGGAAAAGGGGTCCTGGGGAAGACCAGTGAAGCTGGTTGCTACGCGTCGCCAGGGTGGGAAGCCTGGCGCGCTGTACGCCGCCGCTCAATCCGCTCACGGCGCTGCTTGGCCAGCGTTGCCACCAGCGGGGTCACATGGATGCCCTGCGCCGCCATCTGGCGGCGTACCTTGCGCCTGGTCAAAAGGATCAACACTGTACCCAGCGCGAGGAGCACGAACTGGATGCTCAGAGCGATCCGGAACGGGGCCAGTCCGTACAAGACACCGTTGGAAAAGCCACTGGCATTCAGGACGTCAAGCACCAGGCCGATGAGGTAGATCGCCACAAGCGCCGCGATAAATCCTCCGACGTTGACGATTCCCGTTGCGGTCCCGATTCTGTGCGAGGGATTGAAGGTCCTGGCAAAGTCGAAGCCGATCATCGAGCCCGGACCTCCGACGGCCAACACCACCACGAGGACTACCAGCAGCCAGAGCGGCGCCCTCTCGGGCAGCACGAGGACCGCCGCCCACACGAGCGCAGTGGCAAGGGTTATCAGAAGGACCATGGCCGAACGCCTCATGGGGTGCTTGGAGACGAACCGCCCCACGCCGGGTCCCGAAACAATGGCCGTGGCCACAAACAACGCCATCAGCGCGGAAACCGTGGTTGCGTCCAGCCCCTGGGCCGAAAGGAGGAAGGGGTAGCCCCAGGTCATGGCAAACAGGTTTCCGCTGAACTGCACTGTGAAGTGGCTCCACAGCCCAAGCCTCGTACCGGGCTGCTTCCAAGCCCGCGACAAGGAAACTCCCGTGGCCCTGAGCCCTTGGGAGGTGTCCCTCGGCGGGTGGCCCGGAGGAGCATCCCTCAACAAGACAAGGACAAGGACGACGGCGAGCACGGACAATGCCGCCAGCGAGAGGAACGCAGGGGTCCACCCCGCGGAATGCAATAACAGCGCGAACGGCACCACGCTGAACAACTGGCCCAATTGCCCGCACATGCCGGTCAACTGCGTTACCAACGGAACGCGTGCCGGAGCGAACCACAAGGGAACCAGCCGGATCACTGAAATGAAGGTCATGGCGTCTCCCGCGCCAACCAGCACCCTGCCCAGGACTCCACCGGGAACGCTGTCCGCGAAGGCCAACTGCAGTTGCCCCAAGCCCATCAGGACCGCGCCACCGGCGACCATCACCCGGGAGCCGAACCGGTCCACCAGGACGCCCACCGGAATCTGCAAACCGGCGTAGACCAACAATTGCAGGACCGTGAAGAAGGAGACCGCGGCGGCGCTGGCATGGAACCGCTCCGTGGCTTCCAGCCCGGCGACGCCGAACGATGTCCGCTGCGCCACAGCCACGAGGTAGGCGAAAACGCCGATTGTCCAGATGAGCCAGGCGCGGGGAGAATTCACTCCTTAATTATGCCTGCCATGAGATCAAAGCTGATTTATTGAGGCGCGTCCTTACGGGCGAGGTAAGCCTCCACTGCGGCACCGAGATCCTCCGCGTTGGGAAGTTCATCGTTCTCGTCCGCGAGCAGGGAACGGCGCACAATACCCTCGGATTTCTCGTCGTACCGGGCTTCCAGATTCGAAACCACAGCCTGCACTTCCTCGGACGATTCGATTTGTTCGGCAATTTGCCGGCCCACTTCCCGGCCTGATTCACGCAGACGGTCGGTGGGCAGCATCAGCGACGTTGCCGCTCCCAAGTACTCCAGGCCAGCCACTGCCGCTTGCGGGTACTCCGCTTCGGACAAGTAGTGCGGGACATGGATGACATAGCCTGCTACGTTGCGCTCGGCTTCGGTGAGCCGCAGTTCGAGGATGTGTCCAATCGCTGCGGGTACTTCCACCGTCGGTTTCCAACTGGAAATGCCCTCGATGAGTTCGGGGCGGTTGCCATGGACTGTAACGCCCACTGGCCGGGTATGCGGAACAGGCATGGGGATCGAGTGGATCCACGTCACGAGGTTCACGTCGAGCTTTTCCACAATGCCCACAACGGCCCTGGAGAAGCGTTCCCACTGCAGGTCAGGTTCGAACCCTGCCAGCAGGAGGAAGGGCTGTCCGAGTCCGTCGGTCAGCTTGTAGAGGCCCAGGCGTGGCGGCTGGTAATCCTGCAGGTGGTCCTCGACGAAGGTGATATGGGGCCGCCGGGAGCGGTAGTCGATCAGCTGGTCGGCGTCGAACATCGCCACCACCTCGGCGTCGAGCTGGTCAAGCAATTCCGCATTGATCTGCCGGACCACATGTCCGGCATCGGCGAAACCGGTAAAGCCCATCACCATGTTCAGTCCGCGCAATTCGGGGCTGTGGAAAATCTCGATGTTGCTCGCGTAGAGCGCCTCGGGGTCCAGGAGGGAGCCGGATATCCGTTCAAACACGGCGTGTTCCTTTCACAGTGGCAAAGTTCGGGGCCCGGCCAACGCATGGATTCGCGTGGAATCCGTGCAGGGCAAGGACCGGTCTTGAAGGTCCGTTGTAGATACAACGCAGCACGTCGAGCGGGCATTCCTGCCGCCCGGTGTGCCGCAAATCTCATTTAATTGCTCTCCGCAGCCCGCGAGAGACTACGATCGAAATGGGCCGGCGCCCTTTCGCTACGCTGGTCCCGAAGACCAAGGCCGCCGTCGCAACAAGACGCCGGGCGCGTACCGGAGCAGGGCGCCAAACATGCAGCCCTGCCATGCAATGCAGAGAGAAGTGAGGACACATCCTCGTGGTCAAGACTACTGACATCCTCCTCGGCGTGATCGCCAAGGATCTGAAAAAGTCCCCCAGCGACGCCCTCGTGGTGGGCGTGGCGCAAGGCGCTGACGGCCCGGTGCTGCTGTCCAATCCCCTGAGCGCCAAAGCCGCCGAGTCAATCACCGGATCCCTGAAAGTCCTGGGAATCACGGGCGCCGCCGACCAGGTGCACCGCCTGCCGGGCCTGCCGGAAACCGGCTCGGAAATCCTCGTCCTCGCCGGAACAGGAAAGACGTCCGACGGCGGCCGCCTCACCGAAGAGGCGCTGCGCCGCGCGGCGGGTTCGGCTGTCCGCCAACTCGCCGGACTGTCCACGGTAACGCTTGCGTTCCCGGCATCCACGGTGGCCGAAGTCGCAGCCGTGGCCGAAGGTGCGGCCCTTGGTTCGTACTCGTACACCGAGCACCGCTCAAGCCAGGACGGCTTGAAGGCACCCGTCAGCAAAGTCCTCCTCTACACAGAGGTCGCCGCAAAGGAAGCACAGCCCGTCCTGGACCGTGCCACTGTCCTGGCCCGCGCCGTCAACGCTACGCGCACCCTCGTCAACCAACCCCCGAGCCACCTCTTCCCTGAATCGTTCGCCGACTCCGCCAAGGACCTCGCCAAAGGGCTGCCTGTCAAGGTCACCGTGTGGGATGAAAAGCGCCTCGAAAAGGAAGGCTTCGGCGGTATCCTCGGCGTCGGCAAGGGCTCTACCCGCCAGCCCCGCCTGGTCAAGGTGGAGTACGCCCCGGCCAAGGCCACCAAGAAGATCGCGCTGGTGGGCAAGGGCATTACCTTCGACACCGGTGGCATCTCGATCAAGCCGGCCCTCGGCATGGGCGACATGAAGAGCGACATGGCCGGTGCCGCCGTCGTCCTTAACACTGTCCTGGCCATTGCCTCCCTTGGGCTTCCCATTAAGGCAACCGCCTGGCTATGCATCGCGGAGAACATGCCTTCCGGCGCAGCGCAGCGGCCCGCCGATGTCCTCACTGTCTACGGTGGCAAGACCGTCGAGGTCCTCAACACAGACGCCGAGGGCCGCCTGGTCATGGCAGACGGCATCGTCGCCGCCAGCCTGGAGGCCCCGGACGCCATCATCGACGTCGCTACGTTGACAGGCGCCCAACTGATCGCCTTGGGCCTTCGGACCGCAGGCGTGATGGGCTCGGACTCAGTGACCGCCGCCCTCAAGTCCGCAGCAGACCGTGCCGGCGAACTGGTGTGGCCCATGCCCCTTCCCGAGGAACTGCGTCCCAGCCTGGATTCGCAGGTTGCGGACATCGCGAACATCGGCGAACGCAACGGCGGCATGATGACCGCAGCTGTCTTCCTCCGCGAGTTCGTCGGAAAGGACGGCAACGGTGAACAAATCCCCTGGGCCCACGTGGACATCGCCGGACCGTCCTTCAACAACGGCAGCCCCTACGGCTACACGCCCAAGCAGGGAACCGGCTGCACGGTCCGTACCCTGGTGGCCTACGCGGAAGACCTTCTGACGGCTTCCGCCTAGGCGTTCCTGCCACTCCGCCGAGGCACTGGCGGGCCTTCCCGGACCACGTCCGGAAGGCCCGCCCCGCCCCGGAATTATGCGGCGTGTAGGGCTGTGTCACAAGTGAACGTGAGTCTCGACACAAGCGCTCCACAAACGCCCGCAGAGGGTGGAGCATGGGTAGGTGGTTCGCTAAGGTGAACTCGATAGTCACAAATGCAAGAGAACTTAGGTGCTGGCATAATCACGGCAGAACAAGTTCCAAAGACCCGATGACACGCAGTCCCGTGTCATCATTCACGCGAGGGAGCGTTTTAGTGGCCGATCAGGCAACTGCGCAAGAATTCGACATCCTGGTACTCGGTGGCGGCAGCGGCGGCTACGCCACGGCTTTGCGGGCCGTACAGCTGGGGTTCACCGTTGGCCTTGTGGAAAAGGCAAAGCTCGGCGGAACCTGCCTCCACAACGGCTGTATCCCCACCAAGGCACTCCTGCACTCGGCCGAACTGGCCGACCATGCACGCGATTCCGCCAAGTACGGCGTGAACGTGACCCTGGACAGCATCGACATGTCCGCTGTGAACGCCTACAAGGACGGCATCATCGCCGGTAAGTTCAAGGGACTCCAGGGACTCATCAAGTCCAAGGGCATCACCGTGATCGAAGGTGAAGGCAAGCTCCAGGGCAACAACACCGTCGTGGTGAACGGAACGGCCTACACCGGCAAGAACATCGTCCTGGCCACGGGCTCCTACTCGCGCTCGCTTCCCGGACTGGAAATCGGCGGCAAGGTCATCACCTCGGACCAGGCCCTCACCATGGACTACATCCCCAAGAGCGCGATCGTGCTCGGCGGCGGCGTGATCGGCGTCGAATTCGCTTCCGTGTGGAAGTCCTTCGGCGTGGATGTCACCATCATCGAAGGCCTCCCTTCCTTGGTTCCCAACGAAGACGCCTCGATCGTCAAGAACCTCGAGCGTGCCTTCAAGAAGCGCGGCATCAAGTTCAGCACCGGCATCTTCTTCCAGGGCGTTGAGCAGGACGAGAACGGCGTCAAGGTCACCTTGGTCGACGGACAGACGTTCGAAGCCGACCTCCTTCTTGTCGCCGTTGGCCGTGGCCCCGTCACCGCAAACCTGGGCTACGAAGAAGCAGGCATCACCATCGACCGTGGCTTCGTCATCACCAACGAGCGCCTCCACACCGGCGTCGGCAACATCTACGCCGTCGGCGACATCGTCCCCGGCGTGCAGCTTGCCCACCGTGGCTACCAGCAAGGCATCTTCGTTGCCGAGGAAATCGCAGGTCTGAACCCCGCGATCGTCGAGGACATCAACATCCCCAAGGTCACCTACTGCGAGCCTGAAATCGCAACCGTGGGCTACACCGAGAAGCTCGCCAAGGAAAAGTTCGGCGACGACCAGGTGCAGACCCAGGAGTACAACCTGGCTGGCAACGGCAAGAGCTCCATCCTGGGCACGGGCGGCATCGTCAAGCTCGTCCGCCAGAAGGATGGCCCGGTGGTTGGCATCCACATGATCGGCTCGCGCATTGGTGAGCAGATCGGCGAAGCCCAGCTGATCGTGAACTGGGAAGCCTACCCGGAAGACGTGGCCCAGTTGGTCCACGCCCACCCCACGCAGAACGAAGCCCTGGGCGAAGCCCACCTCGCCCTCGCGGGCAAGCCGCTCCACGGCTAAGTCTTTACCCAAGACAAACGGGCCGGGTGCACGCGGCAGAATCTGCAGCGTGCACCCGCCCGGACCAGCAGCATTCATCCGCACAAAAGATCAATAAGGAGAACGGGGACGACATGTCTGAATCCGTTAACTTGCCCGCCCTCGGTGAGAGTGTCACCGAAGGAACCGTCACCCGCTGGCTCAAGCAGGTTGGTGACCGGGTAGAGATCGACGAGCCGTTGCTCGAGGTTTCCACCGACAAAGTAGACACCGAAATCCCTTCTCCGATCGCAGGCGTCATCGAAGAAATCCTCGTCGCCGAAGACGAGACCGCTGAAGTTGGCGCTCCCCTGGTTCGCATCGGCGATGGTTCCGGCTCCGCCGCTCCGGCCGACGAAGAAGCACCTGCTCCGGCTGCCGAGGCTCCCGCTGAGCAGGCTGCACCGGCACAGGAAGCCCCCGCTGCTGAGGCTCCTGCAGCCCCCGCTACCGAAGCTCCAGCCGCTTCGGGCGGCGAAGGCCACGAAGTAACCCTGCCCGCGCTTGGCGAGAGCGTTACCGAGGGTACCGTGACGCGTTGGCTCAAGGCGATCGGCGACACCGTCGAGGTAGATGAGCCGCTGCTCGAGGTCTCCACGGACAAGGTTGACACCGAGATCCCCTCTCCGGTGGCCGGAACCCTGCAGGAAATCCGGGTCAGCGAAGACGAGACCGCCGAAGTTGGCTCTGTCCTCGCCGTGATCGGATCCGGCGCAGCTGCTCCGGCTGCAGCTCCGGCACCGGCCGCACCCGCAGCGGAAGCACCCGCACCCGCCGCAGCACCCGCACCCGCAGCGGAAGCACCCGCACCCGCCGCAGCACCCGCACCCGCCGCAGCACCCGCACCCGCCGCAGCACCCGCACCCGCCGCAGCACCCGCTCCTGCGGCAGCACCGGCAGCCGCTGCCCCGGCGGCGGCTCCCGCGGAGACCACCGGTTCCTCCGAGTCCGGCTACGTCACTCCCTTGGTCCGCAAACTCGCCAACCAGCACGGAGTGGACATCTCCGCTGTATCGGGCACCGGTGTTGGCGGCCGCATCCGCAAGCAGGACGTCCTTGCTGCGGCCGAGGCCAAGAAGGCTGCCGCAGCTCCGGCTCCGGCAGCTGCTCCTGCCGCCAAGGCAGCCGCACCCGTAGTTGCTTCCTCGCTCCGTGGAACCACGGAAAAGGCGCCCCGTATCCGTCAGGTCATCGCCCGCCGCATGCGCGAATCCCTTGAGGTCTCCACGCAGCTCACGCAGGTGCACGAAGTGGACATGACCAAGATCGCCAAGCTCCGCCTCAAGGCCAAGAACAATTTCCAGGCCCAGAACGGCGTCAAGCTGACCTTCCTGCCGTTCATCGCCAAGGCTGTTGCCGAGGCACTCAAGCAGCACCCCAAGCTGAACGCTGCCTACGACGAGTCCAAGCAGGAAATCACCTACCACAACGCCGAACACCTGGCGATTGCCGTGGACACCGACAAGGGACTGTTGGTTCCGGTCATCTCCGACGCCGGCAACCTCAACCTTGCCGGCCTTGCCGGCAAGATCGCCGACGTGGCTGGCCGCACACGCGACGGCAAGATCGGCCCGGACGAGCTCTCCGGCGGTACGTTCAGCATCACCAACATTGGATCCGTCGGCGCCCTGTTCGACACCCCGATCATCAACCAGCCGCAGGTGGG
The DNA here is from genome assembly GCF_044769225.1 of Paenarthrobacter sp. NPDC090522. Taxonomy (NCBI): domain Bacteria; kingdom Bacillati; phylum Actinomycetota; class Actinomycetes; order Micrococcales; family Micrococcaceae; genus Paenarthrobacter; species Paenarthrobacter sp. NPDC090522. Next base: position 127,826 of record NZ_JBIVXL010000006.1, on the reverse strand, counting down.
CATCCTGGGCACCGGCGCGATCGTCAAGCGCGCCGTGGTTGTTGCGGACGAAAACGGCGACGATTCCATCGCGATCCGCTCCATGATGTACCTGTCGCTGACGTACGACCACCGTTTGGTGGACGGCGCGGACGCCGGACGCTTCCTGCAGACGCTCAAGGCCCGCCTTGAAGAGGGCGCCTTCGAAGCGGACCTGGGTCTCTAGGTTCTTCAAGCACCCTCTGCTGATAAAGGCGGGGAAGGATTCCGGAAAATGCCGGAATCCTTCCCCGCCTTTCGTCTTGTGTGCGCGCCTTTGCTACGACACGTAGAAACAACTGGATAAGCTGTGTCCATGAGTATTCTCTTCAGCATCCTGGTGTTCTTGCACATCGTCGGCGCAGCCATGATTGTGGGCTACTGGATCGCCACCATCAAGGAACCCACGGTGCACCCGCGCCAGCGTGACGGCGCCTTCCTGCAGCTGCTCACGGGCATCGCCATGATGGGTGTTCTTCCCCTGATGCCCGACGCAGACCCCAACTACTTCAAGCTCGGCATCAAGTTCGCCATCGGTGTGGCCGTGGCCGTCCTTGCCGTGATCGGATCCCGCAAAGTCAAGAAGGGCGAAGCCGTTTCCACTGGCCTTGCACACGGTGTGGGCGGTTTGGCGTTGGTCAACATTGCCATCGCCACGCTCTGGAACTGAATCCACTCCCGCACTCCATGGGAAAACCGCCCTGCGTCTGACGCAGGGCGGTTTTTCGTGGGGCGAAGGTTCAGTCCTGTGCGATGCAGAACTCGTTGCCTTCGGGGTCCAGCATGACGTCCCAATGGAAGTCACCGATGTCATGCCCCTCGACAAAGACCGCCCCGAGCCTCTCCGCCTTCGCACGCAAGGCCGCAGCGTCGTCGTCATGCAGGTCCAGGTGAAGGCGCCGCCTCCCTTCCGTGGGGTGGTCCACCTGCTGGAAGGCCAACTGTGGCACGCCGGGACCGGCGGGTTCCAACCAGATGAAACCCTCATGCTGGGCGGAAACCGGTAAGCCCAGCAGTTCCGACCAGAATCCGGCGAGGCCGTCGGGGTCATTGCTGTTGATGGTGAGCGAGGCAATTCGCGGTCCCCGGCGAGCGTCTGCGGGGTGTTCCTGGTTGTCCATGCCGCCCAGTCTAGGTGTCACAATCCACTAACAGCGGAATGGCCGTGCGTGGCCGTCAGCGAGTCCCTAGGATTGACACGGTGGCAGCCGGCCGGCGCCGGCCGCCGATACACAACTACCCCAAGGAGTGGAAATGGCAGCAGTACGCACCGCACACACGGTTTGGAACGGCAACCTGATCGAGGGTTCCGGCAACACGACCCTGGACAGCTCGGGCCTCGGCACGTTCGATGTCACGTGGAAGGCCCGTACCGAGCAGTCCGGCGGCAAGACCAGCCCCGAGGAACTGATCGCGGCCGCCCACTCCGCATGCTTCTCCATGGCCTTCAGCCACGCCCTGGCAGGGGCCGGCTTCACCCCGGAGGAAGTCAACACCAAGGCTGATGTCACCTTTGTTCCCGGCACCGGCATCACGGGCAGCCACCTGACTCTCACCGCAAAGATCCCGGGCATCTCGGAGGAGGACTTCCGCCGGATCTCCGAAGAAGCCAAGACCGGTTGCCCTGTGTCGGGCGCCCTCGCCAGCATCGACATCACCCTGGATGCAACGCTTCAGGCGTAGTCACTGCGCATTACCTGAAAGGCCCCGCACCACCACTGGTTTCCATTACTGGTGCGGGGCCTTTCTACGCCGCCACTGCGACGACTGCCTGCAGACGGGCCTTCAGGTAGCCTGCGGCCGTGAAGGCAAGGGGCCAGGACGGACGCTGCGGTAACCTTCCCGGAGCGGGGGGCGGTCCGTTGGGAGCTCCTGGATCATTTCCTTGAGCGCCCCGATGCCGTACTCCAGCTGGGGATCCGTGCCGGCGGCGTAGGCGTGTGGCGGGAACAGCACTTCGATGTCCGGATCCACGCCACGGTTCTCGACGTCCCAACCGATGCCGCCGCCGAACCACGTGGCATAGCGGGGTTGCGTCACCCCGGTGCCGTCTGCCAGGGCAAAGCGGTTGTCGATGCCCACCACGCCGCCCCAGGTCCTGGTCCCGATGACCGGGCCGATTCCCCTGAGCTTGGAGACCTGCGTGATGATGTCTCCATCCGATCCTGCGAACTCATCGGCCAGGATCACCACGGGGCCACGCGGGGCGTGGTGCGGGTACGTCCTGGGCTTCTCGCCGCGGGGCATGCTCCACCCGGTGACTTTTCTGCCAATGAGCTCCGCCACCAGTTGGGACGTGTGGCCACCGCGGTTGCGCCGGACATCCACGATCAACCCGTCCAAGGCCGTTTCCGTGTCCAGGTCCCGGTGGAGTTGAGCCCAGCCGTTGGCCATCATGTCCGGAATATGGAGGTATCCGAACGTCCCTCCGGACGCTTCGCGGACAGTGCGGCGGTTTCCGCGGACCCAGTCCTGGTAGCGCAGCCGTTCCTCGTCACGGATGGGCACCACGGCCACCCTGCGCTGAACTCCAGCGGCTTCTCCGTGCCCGTCGCCGTTGAGCAGGGTCAATTCCACGGTTCGGCCCGCCGCGCCCACCAACTGCATGGCTGGAGTCAGCGCAGCGGAAAGTTCGACGCCGTCAATCGCCAACAGGACGTCGCCCACCTTCGCGTCCGCTCCGGGACGCGTCAACGGGGATGTGGCGAGCGGATCGGAAGATTCGCCGGCGAGGATGGCAGAGATTTCCCAGCCCTCGTCGCCCAGCTGGAACTCGGCTCCCAAGCGGCCTTGGCCGTTCCTTCCGGGCTCGTTGACCGGAGCCGGCCGCACGTAGGCGTGCGACGTACCCAGTTCGCCATGGATTTCCCACAACAGATCCACCAGATCGTCATGTGATCCCAGGCGGTCCACGATGGGCCGGTAACGGTTGTAGACCGACTGCCAGTCCTGCCCTGCCATATCGGAGGCCCAGAAGAAGTCACGCTGCAACCGCCACGCTTCCTCGAAGGCCTGTCCCCACGCCGCAACGGGGTCAAGGACCACCCTGATCCGGTTCAGTTCCACCTTGACCAGTTCCCCGGATTCCTCATCGACCTTGGCATCTGAAGGTACCGAGGTGACCTGCTGCTCCAAGACGTACACAACGCGTTTGAGGTCCGCGGACAAGCGGTAGCGGTCAACGGCCTTGACCAGGGTGCTCTGCGAGCGCTTGGCCAAGTCGTAACGGACCAGGGACGGAGCAACCTTTTTGTCCTGCAGCGTTCCTTTGCCTTCGCCGGTCACACCGGACAGCTCAGTATCGAGCCAGAGGAGCGCCCCGTGTGCCGCCGTGAGCTCGGAGTAGTTTCCCTGCGGCACGGGGACCGCGATGACGCGCTGGGCCAGGTTCTCCGCATCCACGCGCGTGACGGGAGTGCCGCCGTCGTCGGACTTCTCGGCAGTAGCCGTGTCCTCACCCAAGGTGTCAACGGAGGGCCCGAAGGGCGATGGAGTGTCGGCAGCGAGGGCAACCAGGTAGGGCTTGATGGGGCTCGGGAACGACAGGTCGAAGGAGTGGCCGTCGTAGACGGGGTCGAAGCTTCTGTTGGAGAGGAACGCGAGGAATTTTCCGTCCGGGGTGAACCGCGGTGATTCGTCGCAGAAACGGCCGTCGGTGGCGTCGATGACGTGGGCCTCATCTTTGGCGGGCCTGGCCAACCGCAGCTTGCTCCGGGAACCGAAGGACGTGACGGGCTCGGACCAGGCGAGCCACTGCGAATCCACGGACCAGGTGAACTGCTCCACGCTGCCTTCCCCAAGGCTCACGAGGGACTTCAGCGCGCCGGAAACGGTGTCTGCCACAAAGACGTCGCCAAAAGAGGTTCCAATGGCCAGCCAGCGGCCATCGGGGCTGGCTTCCAGGGCACTGGCACGCGTAGGCGCGGGGAAATCCACGCGGACGGTTTCGGACTCCGGAGTCCTGTGTGCCGGCACTGGCTCTTCAACCCCGGCGGCCGTGTCAGGCGAAGGCTCGCCCGCATGGGCCTCAACGGGAGCCTGCGCAACGGCGGCTGGCGGCTGGTGCCCGTGGCCCACGATGTTCGAGGCGGAAACCGGTTTGGGCAGGGGATCCGCTTCTCCGGTTGGCTCAGCAGGCGCTTCCGTGGACTGGGGAGTTTGCGCCGGGACGGCGGGCACCATCCGGGCGGCAATTCGCTTGATGTACACGGCCTCCACGCCACCGTGGTCAGCCACGTAGGCAATCCTCCCGTCGGTCAACGGCCTCGGCAACCGGGCCCGTACCCCTGGAGCAGCTTCCACCACGCGGGACGGGCCATCCTTGTGGCGGATCCAGTGGACAGTACCGTGCGACTCCACGGCGCTGGCAGTTCCCGCTTCGTTCGGGAAGACGTCGCCGAGGTGCGCGGCAACCTTCAAAGGTGCCGGACGACGTGCGGGCGAGGCTGAACCCAGGGTGATGTCGAGCTTGCGGGCAACGGCGTCCGGATCCAGTGACGGCAGGAGCCACAGTTCGCCGGCGGACTCAAAGATGACCCGCTCACCATCCGTGCTCGCGTGCCGCACATAGAAGTCCTCGTGGTCAGTATGCCTCCGAAGACCCGAACCATCCGGCAGGACCGAATAGAGGTTTCCGTAACCCTCGTGGTCCGAGAGGAAGGCAATGCGTCCCTGGATCCACAACGGATCCGTCAGGTTGCCCTCAACCGACGGAAGCAGCCGTTCATACTCGCCGTTGCCGTCTGCGTCGATCCACAACTTTCCGGCCGTGCCGCCCCTGTACCTCTTCCACCATGCCGGTTCCCGGGACAGCACACTGGCCAGCACCACCGGCTTCTCGTCGCCGATTTCAGGGCCGAACGCCACTGCTTCCACCGGCCCGAATGGCAAGGCGACGGCGGCTCCACCGTCCAGCGGCAGGCTGTAGGCATGCGTGTGCCGGCTTTCGGACTGCTGGAAAGCGCTGGTGACCACGATGTTTCCTGCCGGGGTGAAACCCCGGACCTTCGTTGTGCTGTGGCCAAAGTAGCTCAGTTGCTTGTAACCACCGCCGTCGGTCTCCGCTGTCACCACTTCGGGTGAGGTACCCACGACGGCAGTCCACACGAGCCGCTTGCCGTCCGGCGTGAAGCGGGGATTCCTGGCTGGCAACTGCTGGGACGAAACCCGCCAGGCGCGGCCGCCCGCCACGGGGGCGATCCAGATATCGTCTTCAGCCACGAAAGTAACAAGGTCACCGTGGACATGCGGGAAACGGAGGTAGCTGGAGGAGGTCATTGTTCGATCATAGCCAGATGGTTGAGCTGGCCTTTGCCCTTTGGACGGTGTTTCCGGGCCGCGGCGCCGCATGGTGAGATGGGTCATGCGAATCGTGATGTCCGGAGCCTCCGGAATGATTGGAACCGCCCTCACTACGCTGCTCCTGGCGAGCGGCCACGACGTGGTCAAGCTGGTGCGCCGTCCACCGCGCGCCCCCGAGGAGCATTCGTGGGATCCGTCGGCTGGAATCCTCGATGAATCGGTGTTGGACGGAGCGGATGCGGTCGTCAACCTTTCGGGGGCAGGCATCGGGGACCGGCCGTGGACCCGCGCCCGGATCAAGGCGCTCCATGACTCCCGGATCCTGCCGACACGGACCCTTGCAGCGGCCATGGGTCGGGTGGGCCGCCCTCCCCGGGCCTTCATCAGCCAATCGGCGTCCGGCTACTACGGCGCTTCCAGGGACCAAGTACTCACGGAAGACTCGGCTCCCGGCACCGGCGTCCTGGCACCATTGTGCGTGCAATGGGAGGCAGAAGCCCGGAAGGCTCCCGATTCCGTCAGGGTGGTCACACCCCGCACGGGAGTCATCCTCAGTCCTTCCGGCGGAGCTTTGGGGCCTTTGCTGCCCCTGCTTAGGGCAGGACTGGGTGGGCCCTTCGGAAACGGACGCCAGTACTGGCCTTGGATCACCCTGGCAGATGAAGCTGCTGCCCTTGCTTTCCTCATCACTGCCGAACTCGAGGGACCGGTCAATGTGTGCGCACCGGGGTTGGCGGACGTCAACACCATCGTTTCCCGCCTCGCCGGTGCTTTTCACCGCCCGGCGCTTCTTCGGGTGCCCGGACCGGCACTCCGACTGGTTCTGGGCGGCCTGGCTGATGAACTGATCCTGGCAAATCAGGCCATGGATCCCGGCAGGCTGGCCGGAGCGGGATTTCAGTGGAAGCATCCCAGCCTGAGTGAGGCCATGCCCTGGCTGGTGGCCGAAGCCAAACGATGAGTGCAGGTTCCTGGGGCTCATCCCGGCTCCGGCGCCAAAATCTCCGAAATCCGCCATTGGCCGTCCACCTTGGAAAGGACCAGGCGCAGTTGCTGCGGCTGCCCTGGCGGCTGCCAGCGGATGACTTTTCCCTGCGCATCCTGTTCCTCGTAACCGGACAAAACCGCTGCCAACGAGACGACGGCATGGTCTGCCTGCAAAGTATCCACGGCCGCGCCGGTCAGGACTGTCCTCAGGCCGACGAAACGGATCCCCTGTGGTTCCAACTGCTGTGCAAGGACCAGATCAGCTTGTTCGGCGGGTGACCCCGGTGCATTCACCAGCCCAAGCAACTCCCGGCGCCCCTCAGCCAAGGCCTGGTCACGGACCGCGGAAAGGGCTGGAACGGCCACTGCCGGATCGCTGGAGCCAAGTGCCTGGGCCATGGCTGGGAGGATGTCTGTCCCGCTCCCGCGGCGATCATCCGGCTGTGGCACCGCGGACCCGGAGGGCTCCCCCGGCTGTGACGGGTATCCAGTGCCGGTCCAGGCGATCCACGCCAGCAGGCCCACCAGGCAACCACCCAAAACCAGCGCGGTGGCCCGGACGGGGATCTTTGTTCCGCGCCGTTTTCCGGACCGACGGTGGTTGGGTCGGGACGATTCCGCGTTCGACGGCGACCGGTCGGCCCGGCTCGCGCCCGGTCCCCTCGCCGTCCGGTACGGCGTTGCGGGACGGTCGGACGGGAGCGGCATCATTCTGCTGAACGTCAACCCGGCCTTCGTGCGACGGGTGGTGCTGCTTGTGGGAGTGCGTTCAGCCCACGACGTGCACGGAGCCTTGAAGAACCGCCGAAGGGTGCGTCGTTTGGTCGAGAGGGCATCGTCTGGACGCCTCGTCAGGAGCTCCGGTATGACGGATTCGTGCACCGAACCGACCAGGTCCACGGGTTCCGGCGCAGCACTGCGGTAAATGGCCGAACCGAACTCCTTTGCGTTCGGCCGGGTATGTGGGTCCGGGGCCAGGCCGGCTTCCAGGGCACCCACCAGTCCTTTGGGTACGTCGGGAACCAGAAGGGAAAGCGGCGGACGGCTCTTTGCGGGCTCCGGGGCAGCGCCCGTGAGGCAATACCACCCCAACGCCGCCAGCGCGAAGACATCACCAGCAAAGTCAAGGTCCGCAGCCTCTTCCGCATTCCGCCCGCCACCGCTTGCGGAGGGCACCGAATCGCCGTCGATGAAACCCGGTGTGCCCGCGTCTTTGGCTTGCTGCAGCTCGCCCAGCAGCCCGGCCATCCCAAGGTCGGCAACCAAGGGCTTCCCATGGGCCGTGAACAGCACATTTCCCGGGGAGATGTCGCCGTGCACGATCCCCTGGCCATGCAGGAACGCCAACGCCTGGGCCAAGGGTGTCAGCACAGTGACAGCTTCGCCAACAGTCAAACAACGACGCCCCCGGACAAGGTTCGCGAGTGAACCCCCGGCGGCATATTCCATCACCAGACCCCAGCAGTTCCGGCCCTCCATCTCGGCAGGCACCACGTCGTGAAAGGGAAGCAGGTGCTCGTGCCTGGCGAGTGTGAGTATGTTTGCCTCACGAAGGATGGCGTGGGCGGCGCCATGCGGATGCATCAAATCATCAGGAACCTCTGAATTCTTGACAATCTTGATGGCAAACCGGGCGCCGTCTGCATCCCTGGTGGCCAGCCAGACGGACGCCGATCCGCCCTGCCCAAGGATCCGTTCGGGTGTGTAGCCTGACATGACGGGAGGCAATAGGGCGCCGGAGTCCAGAGTGTCCATGTCAAAGGTCTACCCGAAGTCGGCTTTCGCTGCAGAAGTTATCCACAGGCCCGCCCTCTGCAGCGATATTGGAGCAGCCTCCCGGATGCGACTGAGAGGTTCACCACAAAAGCATGGGCAACGTCCTGCGGGGTCTAAGCTTGAACGCATGACTCTTGAGTTTTCACAACTGGGTCTTGCCCCGGATTTCGTTGATTACATGCAGGGCTGGGACCTTCAACGCGAGATCCACAACAAGGTTGTTGCCGGCGAGAAGAACAGTACCGTCCTGCTTCTTGAGCATGCAGCCGTCTATACGGCAGGCAAGCTCACGGAAGACCACGAACGCCCCTTCGACGGAACCCCCGTGGTACCCGTTGACCGCGGAGGCAAACTGACGTGGCACGGCCCCGGACAACTGATTGCCTACCCAATCCTCAAGCTCAAGAACCGTTCGGGAATCCGGGATTACGTGGAGCGGCTCGAGGCCACCATGATCTCCGTGATGCTGGACTACGGCATCAAAGCCGTCACCGTGAAAGGCCGTGCCGGCGTCTGGGTGCTGGCAGATGACAAGGGCCCGGACCGCAAGATTGCCGCAATCGGTATCCGCGTCCTCGATGGCGTCACCATGCACGGTGTGGCCATCAACTGCAGCAACGACCTGGCGCCCTACGCGCAGATCATCGCCTGCGGCATCACCGACGCCAGCGTTACCACCATGTCGCTGGAGACTGGCCGGACCATCAACCCGGCAGACATCGTTGACCGCTTTGTGGAAGAGTTCCGCAAGCACGAAGAAGCACTCGTTTCCACCCCAGAAGGAGCACTCCAGTGACCCTGGCACCTGAAGGCCGCAAGATGCTGCGTATCGAGCAGCGTAATTCTGCAGTCCCTGTTGAGCGTAAGCCTGAGTGGATCAAGGCGAAGGTCCAGATGGGGCCGGAGTTCGTGGGGTTGAAGAACCTGGTGAAGAAGGAAGGCCTGCACACGGTGTGTGAGGAGGCCGGGTGCCCGAACATTTTCGAGTGCTGGGAAGACAAGGAAGCGACGTTCCTGATCGGCGGGTCCGAGTGCACGCGGCGCTGTGATTTCTGCCAGATCGATACCGGCAAGCCCTCCCCGCTGGACCGGTTCGAACCCACCAAGGTGGCCCGGTCCGTGCAGGCCATGCAGCTGCGGTACGCCACCGTGACCGGGGTGGCCCGTGACGACCTCGAAGACGAGGGCGTGTGGCTGTACGCCGAAACGGTCCGCAAGATCCATGAACTGAACCCCGGCACCGGGGTGGAGTTGCTGATCCCGGACTTCTCCGGCAAACCCGAACACATCGCCGCGATCTGCGATTCCAAGCCCGAGGTGTTCGCGCACAACGTCGAGACCGTGCCGCGCATCTTCAAGCGGATCCGTCCCGCGTTCCGGTACGAGCGGTCCCTGGATGTCATCACCCAGGGCCGGGACCTGGGCATGGTGACCAAGTCCAACCTGATCCTGGGCATGGGCGAGACCCGGGAAGAGATCTCCGAAGCGCTCCGGGACCTGCACGCTGCCGGGTGTGACCTGATCACGATCACCCAGTACCTGCGACCGTCCGAGCGGCACCTTCCCGTGGACCGGTGGGTCAAGCCCCAGGAATTCGTGGACCTCCAGCACGAGGCCGAAGAGATCGGCTTCCTCGGGGTCATGTCCGGGCCCCTGGTCCGCTCCTCCTACCGGGCCGGCCGGCTCTGGGCCACCGCGATGCGCAAGAAAGGCTGGGACATCCCCGAAGCCCTCGCCCACATCGAATCCTCCGGCACCACCCGCCAGGAAGCCTCCACCATCCTCGCCGCACACGGCTAAGGACCACGGGCTGTTCCTTGAGGCTACGAAGCAGGCTGGGCCGGCACCACTGAGTGCCAGTGCAGCCTGCTTTTCGTGTATAGGCTGTTTCTCGTCAACGGACCGGTACCGGAGCCTCCTCAGAGGACCACGCCTCCACCTCTACCTGGTCCCATTCCACGGCACCCAGGGCGGACAGTCCCTCGTCGGCCCCTGTACCGTGCACCACCACTACCAGGCGGGGCACGTCGGCAGCCACGACCAACCGCAGGGCCATGAGGTGCGCCAACTCCCAGCCATCCATCGGCTGGACCACTGCCACGAAGGCGGGGCGCTGGGCTGGATCACGAGGGAATTCGTTCATGACATCTGCAGCCGCGTCCTGCACGAAGTGCACCTCCATGGACTGGCCAGCGGCGCTTGCGCGAGAGCACCGGTACCGGAACCGTGCATGGCAGTCCCCGTCAAGAATCACATAGTCGGCCGGTGCATGGGCCTCCACATCAAGCGGGATCGTCTGAAACGCATCGCCCCGGCGTCTGGAGCGGAACCGCCGGGTGGTGTTTTCCGGTTCGCCGGACTGTTCCGGCAGGCTTGCCGTCCACGACACGCCGCTCGATGCAATCGCATGGAGCGAGTCCATGTGCTCCACGGGATCGTAACGATGGAACATCGCTTGCTCGCCGGAGGTGTACTTGACGAACTTGTAGGAATGGTCGGTCATCAACTGCAAGAATCGCGTCCTGCCGGCCCACCCGCCCACGAACCAGTTCGCCTGTGATATCTCTGAAGCCCGGGCGTCCACGCGTACTTGTAGTTGCCTGGTCTCGGTCGTGTCGAACCACCGCAGCTCTTCGCAGACGAACGTCTCCTGGGCGGGGGCCCCCAGGAATTCCCTGATGATGCCAAGCATGGCCGGCAAGGCTGTGCCGGCCACCGCGGAGTGTTTGCCGTCGATCCGGTACTTCGTGAGATTGGGGACGTCCTGAACGAGCTCAATCAGTGAATGGTTGCTGAGTTCGTCCGAGTTCGTATAGAAGTAGTCAATGGTCCGGCCCTCCGCAAAGTACTGGCGAAGGAGGTCCTCCGGCTGCTCAGCCTCGCGGAAGGCCCGGTTCCGGTACAGGTTGTCCTTGAAGAACGGCTTGCTGAAGTAATACGGCAGGTTCATCTGTGGAACGGCCAGCACCAGCCGCGCGGCAGGAAAGTTCCTGGCGTACCGGATTGCGATGGATGCGCCTTTTGAGGCGCCGAAGAACAGCATGCGGGCGGGATCGATGTTGAATTGGCCTCGCAGTTTTTCTATGGCGGCGTTGATCCGGCCATCAAGCGGCCGGCCAGCGTTGTCCACCATCATGTAGGACCCGGCCGCCAAATAGCGGTCCTGGAAGCAGACCATCATTGTGTCTTCCAAGTCAGCGTCCGTAATCCCCTTGAGGTAGCTCACCGCATAGGAGACCCGCGTCGTGGAAGGGCCGAAGCCCGGGAAGGTGAGGAGCATCCTCTTCGGATCAGTGGTGTTTCCCCGGACGGAATAGTAAGCATCCCCGTGCTGCTCTACTCCGTATTGCTCGTCGTATTTGATTTGCTGCGGCGTAGTGAAGGGTCCCCTACCGATTCCCAATTCGAAAGGACCCCCCGAGTCGAGCCTGAACCGGGAGGGGTCGTCTGTTCCGACCATGATGTTCCGGTATTCAAGGGGGAAACCGCGGGCCGGCGGCTCAATAAGGTTGCCGTAGACCACCTCACCGTCCTGCAGAAGCTGAAACGGTTCGCCCTGGCGATCCTCCCAGTCCGGGAGGGTGAGCTTGGCGAAAAAGACGCCCTGCGGCAAGTGCTCGGCCGCCACTTTGCGAACCCGGGCTTCCAGTCCCCTCGCTTTGATGAGTCTGCGGACAGCCGACTCTGGTGCCGATTCCATCAGGGACCTCGCCACTTCCCGGCCTGTCGACGAATAGGCAACGGCTCTTCCCAGATCCGTAGCTTTGCGCTTTATCTCCCCGAACTTCGACGTCACAGTGCCAGCATCCTTTCGACGATCTTCCGGTTGATCCGGTCCGCGTCAACTCCCTTGAAGAAGCGTTCACGACGCGCGCGGTACAAGGGGTCCTCAGAGGCGAACCGTTCATTGACGAGGTAGTCAATGAGATCCACGTGATGATGGAAGACCGGCCCCAGGCCCTCTTCTTCATAGTCCAGGCGCCCCTCGTATGGCTGCTCGCGGAAGAACTCGGCGTGGTCCCAGTGGTAGTACGCGATGGGGATATGTACGAACGAAGCATCCAGGACTGCCGAACTGTAGTCCGTGAACACCATCTCAGCGGAGCTGATGGCTTCCCGGTAGCTGAGTTCCGACAACACCACCCGCTCGGAGAACCGGAAGTGTGCCGTCCGTTTCTCAACATTCGGGTGGAGCTTCACTTCAAGTCTGCGGTCAGTGGCATCGAGGAAGGTCAGCAGCGCAGGATCGGTCAGCACTTGGTCTATGGCCTGGAAGTAGCGTGATTGGAGGAACTGCTCCGTGGACACCTGGTTCAGGTTGAACCGCCACGTAGGCATGAACAGGAGGTGAGCTGAATTCCGGGGTTCACGGGCCAGCGACTCAAGTCTGGGCAGGCCGGAATTGAGGGTCTCAACAGGCGCCAGTCCAGCCATGTAGTCTGCCTCCAGCTGTCCGGTGGCAATGAAGACGTCAAAGTACTTGGACAGCACCCAATCGGACATGTCGTTGAGTTGGATGCCATGTTGCAAGTACACAAACCGGGAGTTGGCAAACGACTTTCCGCGGTACCGGATGTTGTAGATCTGGGAAGACACCACAAGATCGGAGATCAGGAACTTCTCATAGAACTCCGTGCTGAAAATGGGGATGAGCTTGAAGCCCTTCTTCTCAAGCCGCTCCCAATCGGGGGATTTTGGGTTGATGGCGAAATAGGACTCCGTGAATTCGGGGTGATTGATCCGGAAGTAGTCGTAGAGATGTTCAGCGTTGTCGTCCGCCTGTAACGGCCTGTCGAAGAAGAGAATGCTGGAATGGGGGCTGATGGGACGTTGGTAGAAGTTGTAACTGCCCGGACGGGCGTGACCCGGCCGCAAGGTACGCGGCAGGTAGGTCTTGGCGATGGCCAGGACGTCGTCGCCGAACAGCAGCTCATACAGGAGCCGGGCAGGATCCTCCACGGGCTGGTCCTGCAGGAACACGAGATAACTGTCCTTGTCACTGAGCTGTTTGAAGAGGTGCGTGGTGGCACAGGGATCGGCCAGCCAGCGGATCCATGCAGCTTCGAAGGGCTGCAAAGGTTCCACCATGGCGAGCATCTCCGTCATGTTGTGCGCCGTCACGAGTTCCCGCAGGTGTTCGAGGCTCACGGCGGTGGCCTTTTGGGCCCGCATTCCACGCAGGAAAAGCGCCATGAAGCGCAGGAGGTACAACCGGAGCTGTTTGGATGATGTGGGAATAACAGGCACCAGGCGTTTGGCTTCCGTGGACAACTGAAGTCCGATTGCGGCTTTGGTTTCCGTGGCCACCGAATAGCCGGCGGGCAGCGGTTTCACCTTTTCGATCGACCAATACAGCCGGTAGCTCGTGTAAAGTCCTGCCCGGTCCACGTCCCCGATCGCCTCCAGCGCGTCTGCGAGTCGTCTGGTGTTGAACACCGAGCCAAAGATGTCGGTATCCCGCGCGTAGTGGTAGGCGTCGTCGATCGCCGTTCCCGCAATGTTCCCGGCGATCCTGCCCGTATACATGACAGGTTCCGCCAAGTACACCGTACGGGTCCTCAGGTAACCGATGATGGTGGCCGCATAGTTTGCCGACACCTGGTGCGATGTCCGCATGAACACCACGTATTTGCTGGTGATGTCGGCGCACAGCCGGCCGATGGACCGCGTGGTCAACGGTTCGGTGGCTTGCAGGATGGAGAACTCCGCGTCGAAACGCAGACGTGCCGCCACAAGTCTTCGATACATCGCAGACTCCCGGTCCAGTGTTCCGGGTTCCTCAAGAACGATGGTCAGCAATGATGGCAGCTCGGACATCTTTTCCTTAGACGGGTTGAAAATCAGCGTGGTGTGATGGGTGACCCGTTCCTTCCTCAATTCACGGGCAATTGCCTCCCACGTATGCTGTGCCGGACCCATGTGAATCGTGACGGGAAAGAAAAAAACCGTTGCGGAGATCACCCGTCATCGTGGGTCCGGCCCCGGGGCGTACATCACGTAGAATTAAGGCACTATGGCGAACTCCCCTGATTCCAACAAATCGACCCCTTCGGCCGACTCACCCAAGCGTGGGCTCTTCCAGCGCAAGCCCAAGGAAGCCAAAGCCAAGAAGCCCAGCCAGCTGAAGCAGATCGCCGAGGTCTTCAAAATGACCCGGCGCAACGATCCGCAGGTTGTGCTGATCATGCTGCTGGCGTTCCTTGCCGTGGTCGCTGTCGCCTTCGTTGTTGGCTTCCTTCTGGAGAACTGGATTACCGGCCTGATCATCGGTATCCCCTTGGGCCTGCTCGCCGCCGTCTTCATCCTTTCGCGTCGTGCTGAAAGGGCCGCCTTTGCACAGATTGAAAACCAGCCTGGAGCTTCCGGCGCTGCCTTGGGCACGCTCCGCCGCGGTTGGGTCACCCAGGACCAGCCGGTGGCGGTGAACCCACGCACCCAGGATGCAGTTTTCATGGCCATAGGCCGCCCGGGAGTCGTCCTGGTCACGGAGGGTCCCAGCCACCGGGTCAAGACCTTGGCTGACGCAGAGCGCAAGCGCCTGGGCAGGATCCTGCCCAACGTCACCATCCATGTCCTCGAGTCCGGCCGCGGAGAAGGCCAGGTTCCGCTGAACCAGCTCGCCAAGACCATGGGCAAGATGAAGAATGAACTGACCAAGGTTGAGGTCAATGCTGTCTCCAAGCGCATCAACTCCTTGGGCAACCGTCTCCCGATTCCGAAGGGCATCGATCCCTACAAGGCGCGCCCGGACCGCAAGGCGGCCCGCGGACGCTGACCGCAGAACGAAACATGCGCCCCGGTCCTCGAAAGAGGCCCGGGGCGCATTCTTGTCAGCACGGAAGGAGCGAAGCTACATGCGGATGAGGATCGTGTTCATGGCCTTGTCGTGGAGGCCCCGCTGGTCCGGATCGAAGATCACCGCAGGGATCACCAGGCACACAAGCAACGTCCTCACGACGGCCACCAACGGCCCTGGCTGCCCACCGGAGAGACGTACCACGTGGATGCCCGCGATTCTGTGTCCGATGCTGTAGCCAAGGGTTCCAATGAGGAGGATCTGCTCCACGGCGAAGATGGCCAGGGTTGCCCACTGGTTGCCGCCGAAGGCAAAGTTGCTGATGACCAAGGCAATGGTCCAGTCGATGACGATGCCCAGGATGCGGCGTCCTGCACGCGCCATGGAGCCAGGCCCCGATTCAGGGAGCCCCAGCCGCTCGCCGGGGTATTTGGAAATGCCGGAGGTGTCCGGACCGCTCAACCAGGAGCCAATGTCTTTACGATCAACCACCTTTCAAGCTTAACTGCTGGCGGTGCGCCCATCCGACCCGGGCGGACCAGGTACCGGCCGAGCCTGCCCCGGTGTTCGTCCACCAGACGCGCATGGACCGGACACCCGCAAGCCGACTACCGTTTACACAACAGATGATTCTGTAACCTGCCGGAAACAATGCTGACACCCCCGGGAAATCCCGTCTCCCTAAGGTGATAGGAGTTGCCAGCCACCGCGGCAAGGGGAAATTTTTGTGTCTCCAGGTCTTCGGCTTGGGCTGGACCACACGGCCTTCCGGGCCTGTTACTTGATATGCATAAGGAGCATAGATGTTCAAGACTGCGGACGAAGTCCTCAAGTTCATCAAAGAAGAAGACGTCAAATTCGTCGATATCCGCTTCACTGACCTCCCGGGCGTCCAGCAGCACTTCAACGTGCCGGCCAAGAGCGTTGACCTCGACTTCTTCGTGAACGGTCAGCTCTTCGACGGTTCTTCCATCCGCGGCTTCCAGGGCATCGCCGAATCCGACATGCAGCTCATCCCGGATGTTACCTCGGCCTTCGTCGACACCTTCCGCATCGAGAAGACCCTGGCCCTGAACTTCTCCATCGTCAACCCGCGCACGGGCGACCCCTACCACCGCGATCCCCGCGGTGTAGCCGAGAAGGCAGAGGCTTACCTGGCTTCGACCGGAATCGCAGACACTGCGTTCTTCGCTCCCGAGGCCGAGTTCTTCGTCTTCGACAACATCCAGTACGAGTCCTCCCCGCAGGGCAGCTTCTACAAGATCGATTCCGAAGAAGCGCACTGGAACACCGGCCGTAAGGAAGAGGGCGGCAACCTCGGTTACAAGACTCCGGTCAAGGGCGGCTACTTCCCTGTCTCCCCCACCGACAAGCAGGCTGACCTCCGCGACGCCATGTGTGTCGAATTGGACAAGGCCGGCCTTGAGGTTGAGCGCTCCCACCACGAAGTTGGTTCCGCCGGCCAGGCCGAGATCAACTACAAGTTCACCACGCTGACCGCGGCTGCCGATGACCTGCAGAAGTTCAAGTACGTCATCAAGAACACTGCTGACGCTTGGGGCAAGTCCGTGACCTTCATGCCGAAGCCCGTCTTCGGCGACAACGGTTCGGGCATGCACTGCCACCAGTCCCTGTGGAGCAACGGAGAACCGCTGTTCTACGACGAGAAGGGCTACGCCGGTCTTTCCGACACCGCCCGCTGGTACATCGGCGGCCTGCTGAAGCACTCCTCCGCAGTCCTGGCGTTCACCAACCCGACCGTCAACTCCTACCGCCGTTTGGTCAAGGGCTTCGAAGCTCCGGTCAACATGGTGTACTCGCAGGGCAACCGTTCCGCCGGTATCCGCATCCCGATCACGGGTTCCAACCCGAAGGCCAAGCGCATCGAGTTCCGCGCTCCGGACCCCTCGTCCAACCCGTACCTGGCGTTCGCTGCCCAGCTGATGGCCGGCATCGACGGCATCCGCAACCGCATTGAACCCCCGGCCCCGATCGACAAGGACCTCTACGAGCTCCCCGCCGAGGAAGCCAAGGACATCCCCAAGGCTCCGGGCACGCTGGAAGAAGCCCTCGAGGCCCTGCGTGAGGACAACGAATTCCTGCAGGCCGGCGGTGTCTTCACCCAGGACCTGATCGACACCTGGATCGAGTACAAGTACGAGAACGAGATCCGTCCGCTGTCCCTGCGCCCGAACCCCTACGAGTTCGAGCTCTACTACGGCGTCTAGCTAGATCATGCGGCAGAAGCGGGCATAGTCCGCCAGCAGTCCGCAAGAATCAAGACACAGGAAAGGCCGGCCCCAAGTCTCACTACTTGAGGCCGGCCTTTCTGCGCTTATCATCTAGGCTCCTGTCGGATCTTCTACCTGGGCCCAGAACCATGCGTAGTAGTCCTCAGCGAGCTGTGAGTATTCATCGACAAGCTCCCCAAGGTCGACCACAGTGACACTTCGCAGGTACTTCTTGGCGCCCGAACTCCAATTCGCCCAGCCAAGTAGGAGTTTCTCAGAGTCCACATGCAAAGTGGAGCGGTTCTGATCCGGGCTCAGTGTACGGGCAACTGTAATCTCTAGGTCAGGCACGTTGTTGTGCAGCATGTAGTTCCGAAGTCCCCTAAGAACCAAACCAGCATTGCTGTCCTTGACAACTTTGTTTCTGCGTTCCTGCTCGGCCATGAACTCGGAATCTCCGGCCGCCTTCACGTAGGCATTGCCCAAATCGACAAGGGACGCAATAGCCGCCACATAATTGTGAAGCCGAATGTACAACTCGGCAAAGTGACGCTCCTTCTCTTCCGAACTTTCGAAGACCTTTTGAGCCAACTCATGGTCTTGACCAGGCCTTACGATTACGGCCTTCAACTCCGCAGCATTGAGTAAGAGTCCCTTATGAACAAGACGTAAGAAGATCCAAGGACGAGCCAACGCTACCCCCTAGACTGATTCGAGTTGCTAGATTCACTATGATCAGCCAGGCGCAACCTTTCGTCCAGCACCGAGGCGACCGCCGCCCTAGCGGTCTCTTCCTTGTCGGGCCACATGTGGCCGTAAGTGTCGAGTGTCGTTTTAGCCGACGAGTGCCGAAGGCTCTTTTGCACTACCTTCACATCAAGCCCCTGCGCGATGAGCAGAGAAGCGAAATAATGACGAAGGTCATGGAAGCGGAAGCCCTCGGGAAGTCCCTTCACGGAATTTCTGGCTTCACGGAAGTAGTGCTCAAGGCGGTGTGGCGAGATGGAGCGGCCCCAGTCGTTAGTCACTAGCGTCTCACTCCCCCACCGCGTGTGATTCACAGACAGTTCAAGGCAAAGATTCTGAGGAATGGGGATGGGGTTCTTCGATTCCTCTGTCTTCAATTCAACGCCCGGATACTGAATAGCAGGCGAGATGATGCCCCGCATGAAGTCCACATCGGAAACACGCAACGCGACAGCCTCGGCAATACGTAGGCCGGCGAAAGCAGCGAGAAGGATTGCCGGTTGCAGACCGGCAGGCATCGCATCGTGGAGGGACCACACCTGATCCGTAGTCGCGACGTAAGCCCTCCGCTTGCCAGCCTTCGGAGCCGTTCTACTACTAACTGGCGATTTAGGCAGCAATCCATCGTGCACGGCGTCTGCAAATAATTGCCCCAGCCGAGAGTGCAGCGCGTAAACGGTAGAGTCCGCCAATCCCTCATCGCTGAGGCGTGCAGTCCATGCTTTGACCTCAGACGGGCGAACACTCTTAAGGGCTCGACTGCCGAAGCTCTCATTTATACGCTTGATGTGCGTTCTGGCTTGGCGAACGGTTGAGGGCCGGTTGTTCTCGTAGCCCTTCAGCCACGTTGTGGACCATTCTTGGACGGTTGTCTGGGCGGTTTTTGGATCCACATAGGTTCCAGAAACGACTGACGCAGTAACCTCATCAAGCCACCTTTGACCGTCGATCCTCCGGGGGAAATGCCTTGCATGTTCTTTGCCGGCCTCATCCCTGTATCGGGCCCGCCACCGACCATCAGGCCTTTTCTGAATGCTCGCCATTCTGGCTCTCCATAGCAGTCCTAATCGTTTCGTAGGCATCGTTCAACTTCTTCATGAGCGGCTGACGACTTTCCTGCGTGGACCAGAGAAGTTCACTGTAGGACGCAAACCCTGCGGCCTCAGCTTCAGCGCGCTCCGCGGCCTCAAGCTCGGTCAATGTGGAGTGCCCCTCCGCCCTTGCACGTTGGAGCCGTTCAATGAGGCCCTTATCCAGCCGCTCCTGTCGAGCCTCGGCAACGGCTACTTCGGGGGCCATGCTCAGCCAGTCCTCAACAGCCATTTTCATCATCCCCTCGACACGAATCTCGTCTGCAGCGAGCGCCAGGAGCGTTTGAGCCTCAAGAAAATCGTCTGCGGCCTTCTGGAGCCGGGAATGCGCCTCAAACATTTGGTGGAGGTGAAGTTCCAGATCAACTTGGTGGGTTGGAGACATCATCGTAGAGAGATTCACGTCAAAGAGTTCGGCAATCGCAATAGCTTCACCGAGCCGAACCGAGCGCTCATTCTTCTCAGTTCGCGAAATCGCCATCTGGTTATAGGCAGACCAGCCAGCCTCGACCATCCTCCGAGCCAACTCTGACTGAGACCAGCCACGCTCCTCGCGCAGGCGCCTCACGTTTTCCGCAAAGTGCTTTTCCTTTACGGGGTGCTCACTTCCGGTGCTGTCATCTCGCATGTTTCAACTCTGCCACACAGGTGTTGCGAACGTCCAGCGGATGTCCTATGCTCTTCTCAACAACAGTGTTGTGAATTCAAAACGAACGAGTCGGAAGGCCAGAACGTGGAACCCCACTTGATGACTATCGGAGAAGTCTCGCTGCTGACCCGGACCCCGGTCGCAACCTTGCGCTATTGGCGTTACCAAGGGAAAGGACCACGCTCCGCTTTGTTCGGCAATAGAATCCTCTACCGCCGCTCGGATGTGACGGCGTGGATCGACTCAGTATTCAAGACAGAAGCAGCCTGACAATAATCGCGCAAAAAAATGGGCCGAACTATGCAATTTGCCCTTGCAAGTTCGACCCATGCTTACCTGGAACCATTTACTAGACGTAAGGCCTCAAATAATATGCGTAACGCAACTTTAACCGATCATTCCGCAGATGTCACGTTCTCTGCTTGGCGGGACCGCTTTGACCTGGCGACATCCGTCACTACGGCCGAACTGGAACAGTTCAAGCCTCTGACGGACTCAGCCCGCTACGCAGCAACAGTTCTGCACCTCGCACGTACTAACAAGCTTGCCCCCGAGGCACTGCCTGATGCGGTCTACTCCGCATGGCTGTACGCCGAGAACCCCAAGCGTTGCCTTCCCGGAGGTTCGTGGGCGGAGTTGTTCCGCCTCGCCTACAACCCCGACCACGAATTCTTCGAAACTATGCCCTAGCCGCTAGTCGTGTGGTGGCCCCGGCACTCATTCCGGGGCCACCACACCAGGGGCATATAGAAAAATCCCAGCCAGTGCGTACAGGACTAGTCAATGCGTAACCCGCCAACCATGTTTCAGCTCCAATTCCTCGCCATGGACTTCTTGAACGAAGCACGCAAGGATCCGGCGACTCGACCTCACACATACAAGCATCACGTCAGGAACGCGCACAAACAGGGCCTCTCCGTCCCAGCCATTGCGGCGGGGCTCGGTCGCCCTACGAGCTTCGTTGAAGCGCTTCTTGAAGACGGGGGGCTGTAGTGCCGCGGGACCGCGCGAACATCAATACCGGGATCTGGACAGACACGGACTACCGAACCCTGAGCCGCGACCAGCAATGGCTCTACGAACTCCTGCTCACCCACCCCGAACTCTCCTACGCCGGCGTCGCCGACTGGCGCCCAGGTCGTATCTCACAGTTTGCGATCGGAACAACCAAGCAAGAGGTTGAGAGGATTGGCGCGGAGCTTCAGGCAAAGCGATTCATCGTCATGGACGAGAACACCGAAGAAGTCCTAATAAGGTCGTTCACTCGCCATGACGGGCTACTGAAGCAGCCCAAACTGACTGTCTCCATGGTCAACGCCTACGGAGCAATCGCCTCAAACAACATTCGCGAAGTCTTCATCTGGGAGTTGCGGAGGCTTTTCAACGAGTCGCCCGAACTGAAGGCATTCGAAAACAACAAGGTCATCGCTTTGCTGAAACTTCCGGCTCGTCCCGTCGAAGCTTTTACCCAAGCGAACGAGCAGCCAGATACCCAAGCGGTTACCCAAAGCTTTAGCCCTGACGTTACCCCCCTGTTTAGGGTAAACGCTGCCCAAGCTCAAGCCCTGCCTACATCTACAGCTACTACTACATCTACCTCACCTAGCGGTGAGGGGGTGCAGGGGGAACGTAAAAAGCCCGAGCGACCACTGCCTGCCAACTGGCAACCCAACGACGCACACAGGGCATACGCAACCGAAAAGACCGTAAACATTGACCGCGAAGCCGAGCGCTTCAAACTTCACGCCCAAGCGAACGACAGACGACTACGAAACTGGGATGCCGGCTTTCGAATGTGGCTCAGCAAAGCGACTCCCATAGCATCAACAGCATCGGCTTGGACGAAGGAATACCACAAGTGAGCGACATCCACGATAACGCGGCCGAACAGTCAGTGCTGGGGGCCATGTTGCTTTCCAGAGAAGCGATCCTCGATGTGACCGAGCTTGTCAGCGGTGGAGACTTCTATCGACCGGACCACGAAACGATCTTCCGGACGATCCTGGCCACGCACGCCGCTGGCAAACCAGTCGATCCCGTCACCGTTAGCGACGCACTCACCACCTCAGGCGAAATTTCCCAGATCGGCGGGCACGCCTACCTGCACACGATCACCCAAGCAGTCCCCACGCCTGCGACCGCCACCTACTACGCAGACATCGTTGCGAGGTCCGCCACGCGACGCAGGCTCATTGCGGCGGGCAAACAAATCAGCACCATGGCCGCAGCAGGTGGAGATGAGGCTGAACTGGTCGAGATTGCCCGCAGAGCCATTGACCAGACCACAAAGGCGACAACCGGAACTGTTCAGTCCTTCGGGGAAACCATCGACCTCATGATTGATTCCCTGGATGAAGACATCAATCACCATCCGTCCCCTTGGAAAGCACTGAATGACATCATCGGCGGTTTCCGGCCCGGGGCGGTCTACGTGGTGGCTGCCCGCCCCTCTGTGGGCAAGTCGGTCGTGGCGCTGCAGATTGCCAAGGGGCTCACACGCTACGGCTCCGTAGCGTTCAACTCCTTGGAGATGTCTAGGAACGACGTCCAAATTCGGGCCGTCGCCTCTGATCTAAACATTGATATGACCCACCTCATAGAGCGCAAGCTGAACACAACAGATTGGGCGAAGATCCGTGACAGGAGAGCCGCGTGGGACAACGTTCCCCTGTACATCGATGATCGGTCCAGCGTCACAATCACCGACATCAAACGCTTCGCGCGGTCAGTCAACAGGCGAAGACCGCTGGCGGGGATCGTCGTTGACTACCTGCAATTGATGGCCCAGCCTCAGGGTGATCGCCGTCCGCGACATGAATTCGTCGCTGACATGTCCCGCCAACTCAAGATCCTCGCCATGGACATGCAAGTACCCGTCATCGCACTATCCCAACTCAACCGCTCATCAGAACAACGACAAGACAAACGCCCCGAGCTGTCAGACCTACGCGAATCCGGAGCCATCGAACAAGACGCCGACGTGGTGATCCTCCTGCACAGGGAGATCATGGGCGAAAACCGCGGCGACCTCGCCCTACTCGTGGCTAAAAACCAACACGGAGCCACCAACGTCGCAGAACTCACATTCTGGGGCCACTACTCAAAAGCCCTCGACAAGGGCATCTCACCGCAAGCCGACATCCGAGCGCACGCCAGCTAACACCAGGAGAAACACCCTATGTCGCACGCAGACCTCCGTTCCACCGTCCACCGCCTCACCCGTGACCACAAGACCACCTTCGTTGACTCTGAAACGGGCCACGTCAGTTACCCGACCGAGTTGGCACTCTTTACCCAGTTGAGGCAGGAGCAAGCCTCAGGAAGCCGCGCAGCAACTGGTGCCAAATCATCCGGATCCCGATCACCCATCGCCCTCGGCGCAGTCACCCTCTGGTCAGAAATCCGCGAAACCCTCAACACCATGCACATCGCCCTCACCGGCAAAGACAACCCGACGCTCACCCCAGAGCAGAAGCTTCAACATTGGGCAGAAGCAACCACCGGCGACACCACAGGCCAGAGCGCCGAGAATTGCCTCCGCTCCTCCATCAAATGGGCAACCGCCATCGAAACACTCCTTAACCCCGTCCCCCGCCTCGAAGTCAAAGGCGCCTGCCCCACCTGCGAGGCCACCCACGCATGGACCTGGGTAGAGGATGAGTACGTAAGAAACACCGCCATCACCGCCACACGACACGAAGCCCGCTGCGGCGCCTGCAACACTAGCTGGGAAGGCCCAGCCATCAACGAACTCGCAAACACCCTCGGGAAGGCAGCATGAACACCACCGCACCCCTCGCCGGCCTCACCAGCTACGGCATGACCCGCGACGAAACATCAGGCTCATGGGTCCCCCGCATCTACGACGAACCCGGAATCATCCACGCCGTACACCCCACGCCCACTGAACCCCAGATGGCTAACCCCTACTTCATCGAAGAAACCCAGAACTATCGTGCAGCGGTCTGCGGGGCTCTCGTGAAGGTCGTCATGCCAAGCACCTTCAAGCCCGCGGAGGAAGGTGCTTGCCCCGAGTGCATCGAAGACCTCGCCGCCGCCGTCCCCCCGCAAATGGCAGCCCGCACTCCAACCTTCCTGCCGCCAGCCGGCGACTCCTGGTACTCCCACGGCGCGCTCAAGAACCCCAACTACAGCCGCCGACGCGAAGCGGAACGAAAGAGGCGTCAGGGTGGGACGGCCTAGCGAATCACGCTGGAGTAATTACGTGCTTGTCATCCCGCCGTAGGCCTGTTAAACTAGAGGCACAGACCACAGGTATACCCAAAACCAAGTGAAGCCCCGTAGAGCATCAGCTCCGGGGCTTCACGCAATCTAGGGATTCCACGACTGCTGTGATTCCTTTTTCGCAGGAGCGGCCGCCGACTGGGTAAAATTGCTTAGTCAATGTGACTCGGATCGAAGGGGCCAAGCGTGCTGGATTGGGTGACGCGCTCCGATTTGCGGTCCATGAACGCAGACCAAATCTTTTGGCACCTCCAACCCTCAAAGGCTCGCGATAGTTGCCTCGTGGACTTGTCCGAAGCGCAGTGGTTCGGACCTTCAACCCTGGTAGCACTTGCGGCTTTCCTCGATCTTCAGAACCGCCAGCGGCGTGGAGTCACTTTCCGGAAACCTCAAAATACTTCGGTAGCTAATTACCTATCCCGAATGGGCCTTCCCTCAGTCCTCGAATCAATGGGAATTCGTCACGATCTTCCTTCAGTCCGCCCAGACGCAAGCCTTGACTCCCGGTCCTTAGTTAGCTTGGGACGGTTTTCAAACCAGGCCGAAGTCACCCGCATGGTCGAATTAATCGACTATCAGGCGCTGCCACCCGCCTTGTCAAATGTTATGTGTCGGGCGCTTCTGGAAACTGGAAACAACGTGCCGGAACATGCACACGTTGCCCATGGGTTCATGGCGGCGCAAGTAGTCAATAGGGGCTCCGTCTTGAGGCTTGCGGTCGCGGATTCTGGCATCGGTCTACTGTCCAGTTTGGCTGCGCAGGGTGCCGAAGATGATCTCAGCGCTCTGCGCATGGCAATCGCCGGGGTGTCAGAAACTGCGGATCCGAATCGAGGTCGAGGGCTGAGCTCAACCCGAGAGGCCCTCAGAAGCCACTCAGGAGTTGGTTTCTTACTGTCCGGCAGCGCGGTACTAACCCTGACGCCGACCCGCGATTTTTCTGAAAACTTCAGGATCCCATTTCCTGGAACCGTCTTTGACGCGATGCTCCCGGTACCGAGATGCTGACTCTCACAGGTAACTGTGCGAGGATAAAGCTAGGTAAAGGCCCGCGAAAGGAGTAGCCCATGACATCGATACGACTGCCTCGCGTGGCAGGCTCCCGCGATCTAGCCGAGGCCCTTGTAGAAGAAGCTCATATTAGCTCCGCGGACAACGTTCAGGTTGACGGCCGAAACCTCGTCGTGAACACTGAGAGCTTTGCTTTCCGCATCGTCGAACTGGTCTCTGAAGCTTCCCCTCAGTCCGTGGAATTCGTGGGCGGAAGCCCCGAGTGGTTCAAGGATGTCAAGCGGGCGGCCGACAAACTTCAGGTCAAGTTCAAGATAGGCAACACGTCCACGGCGTAAATAGGTCAATCAAGTTTTTTCAGCTTAGCTCCTGAAGCCGTAACTGCCGTCGACCAAAGATCTTCCTCTTTGTAACGCTCGTACTGCTCGAACCCTGAGTAAAAGAGTTGGGCATACTTTATCCATTCCTCAAAGGCGAAGGGCACTTCCGGCCCCTTAACCCTTGACAGGAACAGCTTGAGTTTCCCAATCATCGCTGACTGCTCATCGTCGGAGAATGACGTACCGGCAGCCTGGGCGATCAGCCTCTTCCGAAGCTTTAGAGCCGAATTTTGGACATCATGCAATGCTTGACGCTGGCTTGTATTGCGACGCTCCCGAGTCTGTAGATAGTTTGAGCCGTAGGTGCTGAGGAAAGCAGTCAGCGCTGCCGCAAAAACACCTATGGCCGCTGTAATCCACGGAAGAATCTTGACCTGCCCGACCTGATCGGCCAAATACACGCACATCTTGAGCGATTCTTGGTCAACCAGACCACCACAATTGTCCATTCAGCGATTGTAATATCTCGTGAAGGCCCCGGTTGAACATGAGCTTGCGGGGTCAGGGTTTCTAGCCCAACGGCAGAGGCATCCGGCTCAAACCCGGAACAGTCCCGGTTCAAATCCGGGGAAACCCACCGCCTGCTTGTGGGGTCGCACAAGCTGACACCGGGAAAGACCGGAACACGGCGCTCTAGCCCAATTGGCAGAGGCACCAGATTTAGGATCTGGTCAGTGAGAGTTCGAATCTCTCGGGCGCTACGCAACAGCGCAGACTTCCGGACGGTTGCTCTGACGCTTTGCTATTGACCTCCCCGTCTATGCCATAGCGCAAACGGGATGGTGAATGACCTGTGAGGCTAGCAGGTATCGCACCACACTCAGTCACGGTAGTGGGTATTCGGGACCGTGACAGGTATGCGCATGGTTGCGTCTCCGGTTGACCAAAAGATCGCCGGGCGCCGGGTTCGATTCCTGGCATGCCACGAGGACAGCGAACCCCATCGATCAACAACATGACACAGCGATGCGAGCTAGTACCTGTCCATCACCTTCACGTATTCATAGCGGCACCAACACGAATACGAAACCCTTGAGCAAGGAGACGCCATGACCGCCTGCAAATACGCAACAGCAGCAGGCGCATCCCTCGACTCCTGGGACAAACTCAGCTCACGAGAAGCAGCAGCACTATCCGGCGTAGGCAAATCAACCGTCAACGCCCACCGAAACAACGCATGCGGCTGCAACGACGACACCGCCGAGACGGTCAGCGGCGAATCCGAAACGCACAACGCCGACGGGTCCGCCAACTACGTCAGGTTCAGTGAACGGCCATGGGGTCACGATGACTACCGCGAGTTCATCCGCTCCACCGGGCAAGACCCCGACAAAGTTACCTTCTCCTGGGGCTGGACATCCAACGCAACAGGATCCGGCTACTGGAACAAACTCAACCACGTACGCCCCATCGCTGAGGGTGCTAACGGCGGTCCTGCTTGGCCTGTCATCCAGCAAGCCAAACCAGTCAACATCGAACTCAAAACACGGCCAGTCAACCCGCCACGCGAAATGAAACTCGCACTCAAAGGCGCAGACACCCAGATCGGCTACCGGCTCCTGCCAGACGGAACACTAGACCCGTTCCACGACGCCGACGCAATGGAATGCTTCGCGCAAGCAGCCCTGCAATACCAGCCTGACAAGATCCAAATCCTTGGCGACTTCCTAGACCTCGCATCACAAGGCAGGTTCGCCCAAGAAGCCGCGTTCGCAAACACCACACAAGCAGCCTTGGATACTGGACATGAGTTCCTCGCTAAGCTTCGTGCTGCTTGCCCCGATGCGCAAATCATTGTCATAGAAGGCAACCACGACAAGCGCATGCAGAACTTCATCGAAGCCAACGCTATTGCTGCATTCGGCCTCAAGCGTGCCGGCCTGCCTGAATCGTGGCCAGTCATGTCACTGCCCTACCTGCTGCGCCTAGATGAACTCAACGTCGAATACGTTGACGCCTACCCCGCCGCAACCGACTGGGACAACGACACCACCCGCAACATCCACGGCACCAAAGCAAACGCCAAAGGATCCACCACGGCCCAATACGTCCACGAACACCCACACCTCAACACGTGGGCAGGACACACGCACCGGGCAGAAATCACCTACCACTCAGTGATAGGTGCCCGTGGTGAAGCCATTGAATCATACTCAGCCAACCCCGGCTGCCTATGCCGGGTAGACGGTGCAGTGCCCAGCGTTCACGGCGCAATCGGATCAGACGGTAGACCCGCACGCATCGTAGAGAACTGGCAACAAGGATTCGGATTCAACTACTACAACGAAACCGAATCCTGGCCATTCGTCTACCGCATCCGCAACGGCGTCGCCTTGATGGGCGGGCTCGAACTAACAGCAGCGTAAGGAGTGAGTGATGAGCGAGGCAACCAAGCGTGCAGTACAGGACGCCATAGCCGCGCACATCGCAGACGAAAACCAGACAGAAGGCAACTCAACCGAGTACCTAACCGACTGGCAAGTAATCGCCGCAGCAGTCATAGCTGACGACGTAGATCACACCTCGTACTGGTTCCTCAGCAACGACAGCATTCCCTACCACAGCCAACTAGGGCTCATGCATCGTGGGTTGCAATACATTGAACCCTGAACACTTCCCTCCCGTATACCACGCGGCGCACGACAGATCGCAACTGCACGTGACGGAGACTCGCAAGCTCTAGACAAGAGGGAACACAAACCAATGATCAAGCGGGATAGTGCGAACCGTCACCGCATGCGGGCCAGAATCAAACGCGACCAACCAGCCTGCCACATCTGCGGCAAAGCAATCGACTACACCCTCCCCCACCTAGACCCATGGTCATTCGTCATAGACCACGTAGTACCACTGGCAAAGGGCGGTGCCGACGCAATGGGCAACGTCAAAGCAGCACACCGGCAGTGCAACAGCAAGAAACGCGCACGAATAGTCGCACCAATCGTCCGAAGGTCAGGGTCGCTCGACTGAACGGGCAGGGGGAGGCCACCCCACGCCCCAATCTCCTACCCCGCCCGACTAGAACGTCCCAGTGCTGTTGCTTAGTCTCGGTATCGAGCCGAGCTTTGCTCGACGAGCCCCCGCCGCGCACGCTCCCGCGCCAAGAGCCTTTCCGCCCGCTTGGCGGATCTAAAGTTCCAGAATCGTTCGTATTTTGGCGGCGCTACCATATTCACGAGGACATTGATCCGCTCCATAATGTCTTTCTGGATATCCTTGGCTCGGTCCTCGGAGATGTGAACGTTGCCCGTATGCATGTAACCGACTTCGTTGATCACATCAGCAAGTTTGAGATGCAGGGAACTTGCCTCGTCTGCGATCCGTTCGTCACTAGCAACCAGCAAGCGGGCTGCTTTTTGTGTTGATTCCCGGTGACTGGTGATCATCGCCTCACCTAGGCGTTCATGATAGTCGTTGTCTAGATCCACTTCTGCGTCAGGATCATCAACTAGCCTAGACCTCAGATCCTCGCGCACACTATCAATCCAAACAGATGACTGCACGACCACGGTCGCAAAACCGCTGACGGAAACAATGAGGTCAGCTACTTCTCGCCGCAGTTCCATCATGTGGGAATAACGATCCGCTCGATGCTTTGCAACGACCTGAAGGACACCACCAACGATTACCCCACTGAATCCAATCAGCGCCGGCAGCATGCTAGTGAATATGTCAGGGTTCGCCTGTGCCGCGTCAAGGAGGGGTCCTAGGGTTGCTTTCGGCTCGGCTCCGACATGGATAACATCAGGATGGTACGTCATCGTCTTCCAATATGCTGACCGGTGCATAGCGGAGGAGAAGTTTCTTTTGGCCTGCCTCCGGGAAGTGCACTATCGCAACTTTCCGGGTATCAGCACCATCTGTTTTGAGGACCCTCCCGGCACCAAACGAGGAATGTTCGAGAACCATGCCCGCCTTGATGCGCCTTACGAGGCTCGTATCATTTCTATAGCGATTCTTCAGCCCAAGACCATCATCATCTGGCAATGCCACATTCTTTGATTCAGCGCTGAGTGTCGCAATGGCAATCGATAGTTCTCGGACCTCGCTCAATAGTTCTTGAAGGAGGGTCTTCTCGTCTCTTGGTTCGGTTTCAACCGGGCCGTCCGTTGCGGTGTCTATGGCTCGTAGCTTCGCTTCCAAATCAGGCCACGCCATCTCGAACGCCCAACGGACCCTCTCCGCTGACGACCCGCCGGCAGGCGCTTTTTCGTGAATTGACTCTACGAGCCGCCACATCTCTTCTTTGTCCAAGGAATCAGTGTGTTGGAAACTGGTGAGCGGGACGCCAGAGGGAAGGTCAGATGGTCGGACTCCGAGCAGCAAGGTTCTAACCGACGTTTGGCCAGTAGTCTTTGCAAGGGCACCGGCTTCGTAATTTAGCCACGGCGCTGTGACGTTCGACGGAGTTACGCAGACTATCCCTTCGGCCGTCCCGGCTAGTTCATCTGAAATCTTGATGAGCCACTGAGCGCCCTTCGTGATGTCTTGGTATGAGACGAAAGGCTTAGAATACTGAAGGACTCGTTGCAGCCACACACGAATTGTCACAGCCATTTCGTGGCTTGCTGTTCCGGACCAACTCACAAATATACGCACCTGATCATCTTAAGCCCCGTTGCTCGGTCAACTTAAACGCTCCGGCTCTCAACACCACCGTGAGCAATTCCCGAACCACACTCATTGATTACCCTCGATGACGGTCCTGCGGATTAGCCCTGGTCTCGGTTTGAAAATGCTGCTCTCAACCACCCGATTAAGTTCGATGATTTC
Organism: Paenarthrobacter sp. NPDC090522; assembly: GCF_044769225.1. Taxonomy (NCBI): domain Bacteria; kingdom Bacillati; phylum Actinomycetota; class Actinomycetes; order Micrococcales; family Micrococcaceae; genus Paenarthrobacter; species Paenarthrobacter sp. NPDC090522. The sequence continues at coordinate 97,821 of NZ_JBIVXL010000006.1, read as the reverse complement.
TTGTAACACTGCCTCTACGTTGAGCGAGATCCCGAAAACGGACAGTACTTTGGTGTCCGTGTTGAAGTGCCGGGCATAGGTGGTGTCGGGCTCGGCAGAGACGCCGTCGTTTCCGGAGACGCACAGGTCTAAGAAGATTCGATTCCCCGACTGCACGAACCAACGATCCACGCGCTCATCGTAGTGAGCAAGGCCGTTGCGGACACCGCGAAGAGCCACGATGCTGTCATCAGAGAGGCCAAGATTCTCCCTCATTATCTTGGCCCTATCCCTTGAGCTGGACTGCACGGCAGTTGGCCCTGAGTGCTTCCGATCTTGAGACGGCCAAAGGACGTTAGCAATACTCGCTATAGCGTTGAGGGCTGAGTTCATGCTGAACCAGAAGCCCTCCAGGTCCTTCACTTCGTTGTCGCTGAAGAGTGACCCCTTTATCGGTTCGATTGCGTGAAGCGCATGCCGCGTCTGAAACAGGAGTTCGTTCTCGAAGATCCAAAGAAGTTGGCTGCGTCGTTGCGCTGGCGTCACTTCAATTTCCCGTAGATCTTGGCCGCCTGTGTGTTCGACGGAAACCGAGGGTTCAGAGGACCCGGGCTTAGGACCTGATGTTGAGTGCATTCTAATTTATACTTTCTCCCCCGCGCGGAGCCTCGCGACCTGCTCAATCGTCAGGAAACGCGGGCTCGGCTCATCTTCATCAGGCATGCGAACAACGCTACCAAGTGCGCTGCTCCCTGGGGCGCTCCGCAATTACCGCGCCTTCCATAATTCCGCCCAAACCCTAGATCCGGTCTTCGATCCTATCGGTTGGGTCATCTCCCGTGATCGGGTCCTTAATGGTCCATCCTCGGGAGACAGGATTCGGCGTGTATGTATGTAGCCACTGAGCAATCTCGGAAAGCATGAGACCGACACCGTATGTGAGAACGCGCCGCGATTCCTGCCGGTACTTGGTGCCATCCGTAAGAACGTCATCAATCGAGTCAGTTACGGCATACGTTTCAGAGTTCGCCGTCACCAGCCCCGTTAGTATTTCCGGCGCACCGGGCCTGAAGATGGGACCACCACTCAGACCCCCCGGAGCCGGAATGCTCAATTCGCCAGCGTAGTACTTATAACCATCGTGGCTCTCATAATCGAAAAACCTCTGATAATAGCCAGTGAAGAAGCGAGGTGTTGGAGCTGCACTCGATGTGAAAGACGGCCCCTCCGACGGATACCCAAACGCTGAAAACTGTTCTCCCAAAGAGAAGTTGGAAGCCCCATCCCAGAAAGCCGATTCCGGGTACCCGCTACCAGCCCGATAGGCGTATTGGTCTCCGCATATCAGCATGGCTACGTCGGCCGTTGGATGGCGATGTATCGTTTCCACCTTCATTTCTCGCCGCCCAAACGGCAAGTGCACGATAACCGTCGAAATAGATTCTGGAACGCAGTGAGCTGCCGTGAGCAGGACGTTATCTTCACGGAAGAGGAAGCAAGAGCCTGAAAATGCAAACTCACCTTCAGCGTCCTTGAGGAAAACCATGCCCGTTGCATGGAGCGGGTTGAAGGTCATGCGTGCGACTATAGCTGACTCCAAGGTCTACGTTCGTTCACGCCGATCTCTCAAAGTGTCCCGTTCTGGACGCGCTGAGCGGCACTGCTCCCCTGCTACTCGTTTGGTCGCGTCCCATATCAGACTCTTTCAGGATTATTTCTTTCGATCTAGTCCCTGCGCTGGATGTCTCGGCTCTTGAAATTCGGCGTATCAACCGGCGTGCCGGCAGCCACAGCTTCAAGCGGTTCACTGGTGAGGGACCCATACACAAAGCCGTGTAGTGCGAGACCAAGGGCATCGACATGAGAACGAACTATTTCCAGAACGCGCCAGGTCTGGATTTGAGTCAGATGGACTCCCCGAACGGCGTAGGGCTCGTGAGGGACTAGGCCAAGAGCTAGCTCCTCTGGCGTTGGTGAGTGCGAAATTCCGAGCCGTTCAGACCTTTCGTGAAATTCATTCAGGCCCTCTCGTGTCCGCAGTTCATCCCGGAGATGCGTGAGTTTGTTACGCATCCAAATGACATCGGCAATCTCCGCAGGCTTTACCTGCAAACCCAAATAATCCTCGTAGAAGCCAGCGCACGCGTTCCAGTGCCACGATTCTTCGGTTCGCATCTTCAAGAGGCCTGATCCCCGAGAACCGAGAACCTCATGAGCGGCCTCTTCGAGAAACACTTCGAGCAAACCGCAGGCATCCTTTACAGCGGCGGCCGATAGCTGCCACCAGTACTCGTTAGGATCTATACCAGTCCTTTCCATGAAGATGTCATAAGGAAGGCTTAGACCATGCCGGTCCGGGTCGAAAATCGTGTTCGCCCGTGTATTTGCCGAATCGTACTGATCTTCGAACCAGGAGTTCATGCCGATGTTGGACGTTAGAAGAAACCCTCTTAGCTTGAGTTCCTCAAAATGCCACTGGTAGTAAACGGGCGTGCTTGTTTCAAAAGGGATGGGCTTGATATTCAAGGCGTTCTGCATTGTTGCATTCTCCCTCGAAAGGAACGTAGCCGGTCCGCGCGGTCCATTTGTGACGCCCTCGCCTAAAGTCTTACGCGGGCTGCAAAGCTCGCTCCAGGGGTCATCGCGTGTATGGCTTCCACGCGTCGAGAACGGTGATGAGGGGCCTGATTTCCCCATTGGCTTGGGTGATTGCGGCGTCGCACGCCTCGCTTTGCTTGTCCTCGCAAGCAGTGGGGGCGGGGTTCTTGGCCAGCACGTCCAAGTGGGTGAGGGTCCTCGTCACGAGACTTTGCACTTCCGCGGGCGGAGCGGGAAGCTTTCGGATCTGCACGGCAGCTTGTTTTGCCGTCAGGACGACGACGCTGACTGAGTATCCACAAGTGGTGCGCTTGACGGAATCAATAGCTGTTTTGCCTATCGAGGCCAGGGCGCAGTCAACAATGTTGTCTTCGTAGTCGCGCCAATCTGCCTCCCGTTCGGTGATGATACTCGCGAACTGGGCGACCGTGGCAGTGGGTGTCGGACTGGGTGTTGGCGTAGCGGTCGCAGATGTAACTGAGTCGGCCTGGGCAGCACCGCTCGCACCACCGCAACCAGATAATGAGGCGCCAACCAGGAGTGCGCCGGCTAGCAGTGTTGCGAACTTTGTGAAGCTAAACCTCATGAGGATCCTCCTACGCGCCATTTGATCTCCAGGCGCGGATCATGCGAAATGGGTGAGATGCGAATGAGATGTGCTCGGGGATCCAGGCGCAGAAAAGCCATGAGTATGCACGGCGGCTCCCCCGTGATGCCTCCCCGAAACAGTCGAGCACGATGCTCAATACCGGATACTACTGCCTCCGAAGCTCCCGGCTGGCAGGTATCACGACTCAACCACGCGAAAGAGGAGGGCGACCGCGTAATAGTCCGGTCACGTCGCGAAGACTTTGAGCCCGGTCTTGATTACCTTCCTACAAAGAGCCAGGTAGAACGCAGTCGTTAGGTGCAGTAAGTCCAAGTAGGTCGGTGTAGCTACGCAGTAACGGGGCGAAGTCAAGCTTCGATGCTGTTGGCTCGGGATGACGCACCCTGCCTAGTCTCGCTTCATGAATCAACAGCTATACACACTCATGGAACTAGCCGCGCTGCTAAGGATCACCCGGTCACATGCCTACAGGCTTAAAAAAGAGCAGCAATGGCCCCACCAAACGTATGGGTCTGCCATTAGGTTCAGCATCGAGGACATCCAACAAATACAAGCAATGAACCGCAAGGCGCCATCTCCCGATAGTGGGCATCGACAACCTAGAATCCCGAAGAGGAAGTGAGCGCACAGGGCGCTTTCAGTCCGCAGAAAGTCCGCAGGAACGCCACACAGCCCTATGACATGCTCGTAAATTTCACTCCAAATTTCGCTTAGATTCAGGCATCTGAGCAGATCTCATTGTGCCCCATGCATACCTGTTTAGTTCGAGCTCTACTACGGCGTCTAGTCAACTCCAGGGACAGAGCATGCTTTGCCCCGCCGGAGGTTGACCGGCCTCCAACCGCAGAGGGCCGCCAACAGGAAACACTCCTGTTGGCGGCCCTTCGCCGTTAACGCATACGGCCCGGGCCGATTGCTTAGTGTTTGGTGCGGGGTGACTTTCCGGGCTCGTCGGGGGCCGCGCACTCGTCGCAAAAGACCCTCTCGGTTTCCTCACCGCAGCATTGGCAGCGGTGGATCAGTGCTGCTGTTTCAACTACATAGACTGTCATAGCCTCAATAGTGCCGAGCGGGCCCACGGGGAACACGAGTAGCGTGTACTCGTCTTTTCGCTTCCGCGCCGGAACGACTACTTGGTTTCCTGCAGACTACTTGTTTTCCAGCAAGCCCATGCTGTGGGCAGCCGCCACGCCCATCCCCGGAAGGCCGGCGTCGCCCGGCACGGCATCCTCGTCCAGGAAAGTGGCAAAACAGCGCCTGCAGGCGTACTGCCCGGGGGCCGCATGGCGGGAAGCCCAATGTGGGCCCGCCTGCGCGCAGCGGAAGCAGGCAGCATCCGAAAAGGACGCGCCCTCCTCGTCCAGCCTCACCGTCACGGGATGAATCTTAGGCTAAACGCGCCCCCGCGAACAGAGGTTCAGCGGCGGTGCTACTGCTTGCCGTATTTCTTATGCACCGCTTGCTTGGACACTCCCAAGCACAAGGCAATGGCTTCCCAGGACAGACCGGCTTGCCGGGCCGCCCGCACCAAGGATGATTCTGTCCTTCCGACTTCCTTCTGCAATTCGGCAACGGCGTACAGTGCCTCGGCGGGCCCCATTCCGTCCATCTGCCCAACAAGGGTTTTCATGCGTTCCACCTCCATCCGTCAACCATAGTTGACATCAGAGACGTCGTCAACCATGGTTGACGGGCGTCCTCAGGCGAATGCCCTGAACATGGTGCGCTGGGGCCCTGAACTCCCGCCGAGGTAGCGTCCCCTGTCCACGAAGCCGGCCCTGGCGTACGCAGCCCTGCCGGCAGGGTTACGTTCGTTGACAGAAAGAACGACGCCGCCCTGGCCACCATCCAGCCAGGCTGTCAGTTTTCGCGCTTCCTCCACAGCCGCCGCAGCAGCCGACCGGCCAATCCCCTGCCCCTGGCTTGCCGCATCGATCGCGAACCCCCTCAGCAACCACGCCGAATCGTCGTCTTCCCAGCCGGCGAGGCGCGCAGCACCACATTGAAGCGTCAAGACGCCCACAACCGCACCATTGGCCTCAATGGAAAACGGGAACTGCGACGCGTCCTCCAGGCCGGCGAGCATCATTCGGAGAGGGTCGCCAACGAACTCCCGCTGACCGGGTTGCAGGCTGAGCTCCGCAACGTCGCCCAAGTGAATGGCCCTGGCGTCGGCATCGATTGCCTTCAGCGGAATCAGCCACGCAACGCTCGTACCCCTTTGATCTTTATAGCTCATAACTCCAGTCTTTGCGTCACAATCGCGCACAGGTTCGGATTCCCGGCTAGGGTGGGTCCAGCCGCTCCCCTAGAGTTAGGAAACCCCGTAGATGAGCCAGCCGAACGTCATCCTCATCTGTGTGGACGAATGGCGGGGAGACTGCTTGTCTGCCGACGGGCACCCACACCTTGAGACACCCCACCTTGATGAACTTGCCAGGAACGGTGTGCGGTTCTCCAAAGGATACTCGGCCACTCCCTCCTGCGTTCCGGCGCGCGCCGCGCTCTTCACGGGGCAATCACAGGAGCGGCACGGACGCGTGGGCTACGACGACGGAGTGCCCTTCCACGCCGCACATCCGGTCACCGTCCAAGGCGAGTTCCGGAAGGCCGGCTACCACACGCAGGCCATCGGCAAGATGCATGTTTGGCCTGAGCGCTCCAGAGTGGGATTCGACGACGTCGTCCTGCACGACGGCTACCTGCACCACGCCCGGAAGGAACATCGGCAGCACTTTTCCCTGTTTGACGACTATGTGCCCTGGTTACGGAGGCAACCGGGAGTGCCGGCCGACGCCGACTACTTCGACCACGGCGTCAACTGCAACTCCATCGTGGCCAGGACATGGGACAAGGCCGAACACCTGCACCCCAGCCATTGGATTGGAACGCAGGCCATCGAATGGATGCAGCGGCGCGATCCGGTGAAGCCCTTCTTCCTGTACTTGTCCTTCCACCGGCCCCACCCGCCCTACGACCCGCCGTCGTGGGCCTTCGAGCAGTACCTCAACATCCCGCCCTACGAAACCGTGGAAGGCGATTGGGAACATCATTGGGACGACTTCCGGGCAGATGGAAACTACCAGGCAAGCTATGGACACATCCCGGACCGCGTGGTCCATCGGGCCCGGGCTGGCTACTTCGGGCTCATGGCGCAGATCGACCTCCAGGTCAACCGGATCAAGGAATCGTTGGCCGACTTCGGGCTGCTGGATGACACCATCATCGCTTTCACCAGCGACCACGGTGAGATGATGGGCGACCACCACATGTTCAGGAAGGCCGTGCCCTACGAGGGCTCCGCCCGGGTCCCGTTCATCATTGCGGATGCACCCAGTGCCGGAGGGTCCACGCGCGGCGCCGTGGTAGACCATGTGGTGGAACTCCGCGACCTCATGCCCACTCTTCTGGATCTGGCCGGGCTGCCCATTCCGGACAGCGTGGACGGCAAGTCCTTGGCCGCGCTTGTCCGGGGTGATGGCACGGGCCCGGTCCGCGAGTGGCTCCATGGCGAACATGTCTACTGGGGCCAGAACCTGCACTGGCTCACCGACGGTCATGCCAAATACATTTGGGGCTCGGGCAAAGGCACCGAAGAGTTGTTCAATCTCGACGCCGATCCCCAGGAACGCTGGAACCTCGCCGGGGATCCTGCCCACCAAGGCGACGTGGAACTCTGGCGGCATCGCCTGGTGGAAGCCTTGCGCCACCGCGAAGAAGGCTTCGTGGTTGGCGACAGGCTGGTCCCGGGCGCACCCGTGGTCTCCATTTTGCGGCACACCCGCGAGGCAATAGCTGCGGCTCAGGTCCCGTAGAACTTCTTTTCAAACACGCCCCGGGCACGTCGGCTCAAGCGCAGGTAGTCTTCCTCGAACTTGCCCGCGGTTCCCGGTGCATATCCACACCAGCGAGCCACCGCTTCCAGGTCGCGGCGCGACGACGGCAAGAGGTCCGAAGCCCGACCCGTCACAATCACGTTCGCCGACCGGATACGGCTGGCAAGCTTCCACGCCTGACGCAACAAACCGGCGTCGCCCTTTCCTATGAGGGCCAGCCGTTCGGCTGCGGCAAGTGCTTCCAACGTTGAGGTGCTCCGCAATTCCGGGTGCTTTCCAGCGTGTTGGAGCTGGATCAGCTGCACCAGCCACTCGACGTCGCTCAGTCCACCCCGGCCAAGTTTCACGTGGCGGGCAGGATCGGCCCCGCGAGGCAGTCGCTCGGATTCCACCCTTGCCTTGATGCGCCGAATCTCACGTACATCCTGCTCGGACAATTCGTCAGGGTACCTGATGGGATCGATAAGCCGGACGAAGTCCCGGGCGAGCTCGTCCGATCCGGCCATGGGCCGGGCGCGCAGAAGGGCCTGCGCTTCCCAAATCAATGACCACCGTCGGTAATACTCGCCATAGGAGTCCAGGGACCTGACCATTGCCCCGTTCTTGCCCTCCGGCCGAAGGTCGGCATCCACTTGCAGGACCCTCTCGGCCATGATGGCCGGCTTGAGTGGCTGGGTCAGGAGGCTTGAGATCCTGGCAACGATCGTCGTTGCCTGTTCCTGCGCTTCGGCGTCCGTAAACCCGGGACGTGCCCGATGCACATACATGACGTCCGCATCGGACCCATAGCCGATCTCACGCCCGCCCTGCCGGCCCATCGCCACCACCAGGACGTCGGTCTTCAGTGGTCCGGCATCGGCCACTGCTGCTTCCGCTACGTGCAGGGCACCCAGGACGGCTGCGCGGTCCGCTTCGGCCAGGGCCAGGCCCACAGCATCCTGGTCCAACAGTCCTGCGCTGTCTGCGATGGCCGTTCGAAGGATTTCACGCCGGCGGATCAGCCGGATGAGGCGCATGGCGCCTCCAGGATCCGGATGCCGCGAGAGCTTGGACTGGATTTCCTGCCACTGGGCGTCGAAGGGGATGGGGGCCAAGTCCTTGTCACTGCCCAGCCATGCCACTGACTCGGGCGAGACCTCCAACAGATCCGCAATCAGTCGGGAGTTCGCCAAGACCTGGCACAGGCGTTCGGCTGCAGCCTGTGAATCCCGGAGCAGTCCCAGGTACCAGTGGGTGGTCCCCAACGCCTCACTGACCCGACGGAAGGCCAGCAACCCGGCGTCCGGATCCACGCCCTCGGCCAGCCAGCCGAGAAGGATGGGAAGAAGTTGGCGCTGCAGGGCCGCCCGACGGCTTACTCCGGCTGTCAGGGCCTCGATGTGGCGCATGGCGCCCTGCGGGTCGAGGTAGCCCAGGGCGGCAAGCCTGCCCTGCGCGGCTTCAGGGCTGAGCTTGGCATCTTCGCTGCTGAGTTTCGCCGCCGTGTTCAACAGGGGGCGATAGAAAATGCGTTCGTGCAGGTCCCGGACTGCACGTTTGGTCTTCTGCCAGGCGCCTATCAGCTGGTCCGGATGCGGCCGTTCGAGGGCGAACGGCCCCAGGACGGCTTTGGCCAGGAAACGCTGGGCGTCCTCGGCCACGGGCATGAGGTGGGTGCGGCGGAGCTGGAACAACTGGATCCGGTGTTCAAGGACGCGGAGGTACCGGTACGCGTTATCGAAGGCTGCGGCGTCCACCCGCCCAATGTAGCCACCTGCGGACAAAGCGGCGATCGCCGAAGTAGTGTCGCGGCAGCGGAGGGACTCGTCGGACTTTCCGTGGACGAGTTGCAGGAGTTGGACGGTGAATTCGACGTCCCGCAGCCCACCCCGCCCCAGCTTGATCTGGCGTTGTTCCTCGGCAGCAGGAATGTGGTCGGTCACGCGCCGCCGCATGGCCTGGACGGATTCCACAAATCCTTCGCGGCCGGCGGAAGCCCAGACAAGAGGCTGCACGGCTTCCTCATAGCGTTGGCCCAGGTCCCGGTCTCCCGCGATGGTCCGTGCCTTCAGGAGCGCCTGGAATTCCCAGCTTTCGGCCCATCTCGCGTAATAGCTCAGGTGCGAGGCAAGAGTTCGTACAAGAGGCCCTGACTTGCCTTCCGGACGCAGGTTCGCGTCCACCTCCCACAGCCCGGGTTCCGGTGCAAACGAGGAGATCGCCCTGGAAATACCGGAGGCCAAGGCGGTCCCGATGGTTGCCGCGCGGGCGTCGTCAAGGTCCGCCGCCTCCATCACGTAGATGACGTCGACGTCGGAAATGTAGTTCAGTTCGCGGGCGCCGCATTTGCCCATGCCGATGACGGCCAGCCCGACGCCGGCAACCTCCTCGGCGTCGAACTGTCCTGTCGCTTCGGCCCGGGAGACGGCCAGGGCCGCCTCGATGGCCGCACCGGCCAGGTCAGCCAGTTCGGCCCCGACGGCCGGCATGAAGTCCTGCGGCGAGGCCGCGCACAGGTCCTTGATCGCCAGTTCGGTCAATCCCCGCCGGTACGCAGCGCGCAAGGCCGTATAGGCGGGAAGCCCGGTCAGGCCGGCAATGGGACGCAGCGAGCCAGGATCAGCTTTGACGGACCGCAGTAAGAGGGAACGCAGCTCGTCACTCGATGCGGAGAAGGGTTCCGGGCTGACCTTGGTGTTGAACACATCCAGGTGCTCGGGCCGGCGCATGAGGAACTCCCCCAACGCCTCCGACGCGCCGAGCAGCCGATACAGCGGCTCGCTGGTGTCCGGGTCCGCTGCGGCCAGCGTTTTCAGTCCGGGGTTCTTCTCGATGAGCCTCACCAGCGACTGCAAAGCAGTATCCGGACTGGCGGCCAGGGACAGGCCGCTGAACAAGGCTTCCTGTTCCAAGCCCTCAAGTTCCGGGGCAGCGAGGAACCGCTCCCCCTTCTCCAGGTCGCTGAATCCAGCCGAGATGAGCCGGCGTGCAAGGCTCACAGCGCCGCCTAGAGGATGCCGAGGTTGCGCTGCAGCTCGTAAGGCGTGACCTGCAGACGGTAGTCCTGCCACTCGGCGCGCTTGTTGCGCAGGAAGTGTTCAAAGACCTGCTCTCCCAGGATCTGCGCCACGAGTTCCGACTCTTCCATGGCGCGGATGGCGTCGTGCAGGCTGGCAGGCAGCGGAGCGTGACCCATGGCCTTCCGCTCGGCCGTCGTCAGCGACCAGACATCGTCTTCGGCGGCCGCCGGGAGCTCGTAGCCTTCCTCGATACCCTTCAGACCGGCACCCAGGAGCACCGCGTAAGCGAGGTAGGGGTTGGTGGCAGAGTCGATGCCGCGGTACTCGATGCGCGCCGACTGACCCTTGCCCGGCTTGTAGAGCGGGACGCGGACCAGGGCGGAACGGTTGTTGTGGCCCCAGCTCAGGTAGCTCGGCGCTTCACCGCCGCCCCACAGCCGCTTGTACGAGTTCACGAACTGGTTGGTGACTGCCGTGAACTCAGGCGCGTGCCGAAGGATGCCGGCAATGAACTGGCGGGCGGTCTTGGAGAGCTGGAACTCGGCTCCGGCCTCAAAGAAAGCGTTGGTGTCGCCCTCAAACAAGGAGAAGTGGGTGTGCATTCCGGAGCCGGGGTGGTCCGTGAACGGCTTGGGCATGAACGTGGCATAGGTGCCCTGCTGCAGGGCCACTTCCTTGATGACAGTGCGGAAAGTCATGATGTTGTCCGCTGTCTGCAGCGCATCGGCGTACCGAAGGTCGATTTCGTTCTGGCCGGGGCCGCCTTCGTGGTGGCTGAACTCCACCGATATGCCTACTGATTCGAGCATGGTAACGGCAGTGCGCCGGAAATCCTGCGCAACTCCGCCCGGAACGTGGTCGAAGTAGCCGCCCTCATCCACGGGCACCGGGGCCCCGTCCGGGCCAAGGTCCTTGGACTTGAGAAGGTAGAACTCGATCTCCGGGTGCGTGTAGCAGGTAAAACCCATGTCTGCGGCCTTGGCAAGGGTGCGCTTGAGGACGTTGCGGGGATCGGCAGCGGAGGGCTCCCCATCCGGGGTCAGCACATCGCAGAACATCCTGGAGGTCTGTTCGGTTTCGCCGCGCCACGGCAGGATCTGGAACGTCGAGGGGTCGGGTTGGGCCAGCATGTCAGATTCAAAGACACGGGCCAGGCCCTCAATGGCGGAGCCATCGAAGCCGAGTCCTTCCTCGAATGCACCCTCAACCTCTGCTGGCGCCAGGGCCACGGATTTCAGCGAACCCACGACGTCGGTGAACCACAAGCGTACGAAGCGCACGTCACGCTCTTCGATCGTCCGCAGAACGAACTCTTGCTGGCGGTCCATTGGGGCCTCTTTTCCGGTCGGTATCCACGCCGCACGGTTCCGTCGGGAAGGCGCGGCAGCTCAGCCTTCACTCTACTAAGCATTCGTGGCGAATGCCGCCGCAGGGACACCGCGTAACACAGCGTTTACAAATGGTGACGCTTGGCACATTGCTGGCAGCCCCCGCCAGCACGCCTTAGGCTCTATCCATGGCCCCAAGCAACCTTCCTGAGTCCAGCACGCCCGCCGAAGTTCCCGCCCCATATGGTTCGGGTCCCGCCGCAGCCGACCAAGCACCCTCCACGGACGCCAGGAAGCCCATTTCCAAGATTCGGATCCACCACCTGCAGCAGGCCAAGGACAACGGCGGCCGCTTCGCCATGCTGACCGCTTATGAGCAATACACTGCAGAGATCTTCGACCAGGCCGGCATCGAAGTACTACTGGTGGGCGATTCGGCCTCCAACAATGTCTTCGGCAATGAGACAAGCCTTCCCGTCACGGTGGACGAGCTGCTGCCCTTGTGCCGTGCAGTGAGCCGTTCCGCCAAACGCGCCCTGGTGGTGGCCGACTTACCGTTCGGCAGTTACGAGGTATCCCCGGGGCAGGCCGTCGCGACAGGGGTGCGCTTCCTGAAGGAGGGGCTGGCACACGCCGTCAAGATCGAGGGGACCGCCTACTATGCCGAAACAGTCCGCGCCATGGTGCAGGCCGGCATTCCCGTCATGGCCCACATCGGATTCACCCCGCAGAGCGAACATTCCTTGGGCGGCTACCGTGTCCAGGGACGCGGCGACGATGCCCAACGGTTGATCGATGACGCCGTGGCCCTGCAGGACGCAGGAGCCTTCAGCGTTCTCATGGAGATGGTTCCTGCCGGGACAGCTGCTGCCGTTGACGCCGCCCTGCGGGTTCCCACCATTGGCATCGGCGCCGGCAAGGACACCACGGGCCAGGTGCTGGTGTGGCAGGACATGGCCGGACTCCGTGGGGGCAAGATGGCAAAGTTCGTCAAGCAGTATGCCGATCTCCGCAGCACCCTGGGCGAAGCCGCCGCTGCCTACGCCGCCGATGTCCGGTCAGGCCACTTCCCGGGACCCGAGCACTCGTTCTAGTCGTCGTCCTGGGCATCCCAGGCTTCGTTGCGCTGCTTCACCTTTTCCAAGGCATGCTCGGCTTCTTCGCGGGTTTTGTAGGGACCAATCAGCTGGGTCCAGTCGGACATGGCGTCCTCCTCGATCTGGTGCGTCTTGACGTTGTACCAGTACTCCGTCACGTCTCCTCCTAGCGTCAGTGGACTCTCCGTCGCGTAACGTTGGCGGGTCCTCTTGGAACCGGCACGCATTGTTACTTGCGTCTCGTGCCCGCCTTATATGATCAATCTATGCCTTCTCCAGTCTCCACCGCACCCATCGGCACGCTGTCCCCAGGAACCATCAGCCCTGAGCTGGCTGTTCCCGGGTCGATTGCCCGTCCTGAGTACGTCGGCAAGAAGGCCCCGGCCAAGTTCACCGGTTCGGAGGTCAAGTCAGCGGAAACCATCGAGAAGATCAGGATTGCGGGCAAGATCGCTGCCCAGGCGATCGTGGAGGTCGGAAAGCACATCCAGCCGGGAGTGACCACGGACCAACTGGACAAGGTGGGGCACGAGTACCTCCTGGACCACCACGCGTACCCGTCCACGCTGGGCTACCGCGGTTTTCCCAAATCACTGTGTTCCTCACTGAACGAGGTGATCTGCCACGGCATCCCCGATTCCACGGTGGTGCAGGACGGCGACATCCTCAACATCGACATCACGGCCTTCATCAACGGCGTGCATGGCGACACGAATTACACTTTCCTGGTTGGCGACGTGGACGAAGAGTCCCGTTTGCTGGTTGAGCGTACGCAGGAGTCGCTCAACCGGGCCATCAAGGCCGTGGCCCCGGGCCGCGAAATCAATGTCATCGGCCGCGCCATCGAATCGTATGCCAAGCGATTCGGCTACGGCGTGGTTCGGGACTTCACCGGTCACGGCGTCGGAGAGGCCTTCCACACGGGCCTCATCATTCCGCACTACGATGCCGCTCCGGCGTACAAGACGGTGATCGAGACCGGCATGGTGTTCACCATCGAGCCCATGCTGACACTCGGCACCATCGAATGGGACATGTGGGCCGACGACTGGACCGTCGTCACCAGGGACCACAAACGCACGGCCCAATTCGAACACACCCTGCTGGTCACCGAGGCCGGCGCGGAAATCCTTACCCTTCCCTGAACTTTCCGGAAGGGGCACGCCGCCCCGGTGGCTGCGCCACGTCCAACCCTCCTGCCATGAACGGAATTGAATTGTCCACAAAGGATGAGAAGACCCACAAGAACCGCCCGCTGATCGGAATCGACATCGGCGGCACCGGTATCAAGGGCGGCATTGTCGACCTCAAGAAGGGCAAGTTGATCGGTGACCGCTTCCGCGTTCCGACGCCGCAGCCGGCCACACCCGAGGCAGTCGCCGAGGTGGTGGCCGAAATCGTGGAGGAACTCTCCAACCGTCCCGATGCACCCGCGGCAGACTCTCCCATCGGCGTCACTTTTCCCGGCATCATCCAGCACGGTGTGGTCCACTCGGCCGCCAACGTCGACAAATCCTGGCTGGACGCCGACATTGACAAGAAGTTCACGGAACGGCTTGGCCGTCCCGTCGAGGTCATCAACGACGCCGACGCCGCCGGCCTCGCCGAGGCACGCTACGGCGCAGGCGAAGGCGTTGACGGTACGGTCCTGGTCATCACCCTCGGCACGGGCATCGGCTCGGCCTTCATCTTCAACGGCACATTGGTTCCGAATGCCGAACTTGGGCACCTGGAAGTGGATGGCTTCGACGCCGAAACGAAGGCCTCGGCCGTGGCCCGCGAACGGGACGGCCTGAGCTGGGATGAATACGGGGTGCTCCTCAACCGATACCTGCAGCACGTCGAATTCCTGTTCTCGCCCGAGCTCTTCATCATCGGCGGTGGCATCTCCAAGCGATCCGACGAGTACTTCCCGCATTTGGAACTGCGCACGAAGATTGTCACGGCAAAGTTGAAGAATGACGCCGGGATCGTCGGCGCGGCCCTTGAGGTGGCCCTCCACCACAAGCTGGCCAAATAGCAGGCCGGCGTTCCGACGCCAAGCCGGACCGGTCATGGTCCGGGAAGAGTGCCGGTGGTGGCTGCGGCTTCCCCTCCGCTGCCACCACCGGAGTCAGAGTTGGCTCTTCTCGGAGCCTTTCGTGCCCTTGGCGGAGGACTTCGCGTGTGCCTCTGCTTCATGGCGAAGCAAAGAGATGGCCGATTCGAAGTCTTCCAGTGATTCGAAGGCCTGGTACACGCTGGCGAACCTGAGGTAGGCCACTTCATCCAGCTTGCGCAGCGGTCCCAGAATGGCCAGGCCTACCTCGTGGGCATCGATCTCAGCCGCACCCGACGAGCGGATGTTTTCTTCGACCTCCTGCGCCAGCATCGCGAGGTCGTCCTCGGTGACAGGGCGCCCTTGGCAGGCCTTCCGGACACCGCTGATCACCTTGATGCGGCTGAACGGTTCACCGACTCCCGAACGTTTGATCACGGACAAGCTGGTGGTTTCCACTGTGGTGAAGCGCCGGCCGCATTCCGGGCATTGGCGCCTGCGGCGGATTGATGAGCCATCGTCAGCCATGCGGCTGTCCACCACACGGGAATCAGGATTCCGGCAGAACGGACAATACACGTTGGGCCTCCCTGATGGTTTCCGTTGACTGGCACCTGCCTCGCGGGAACGCAAAAGGTGCCGGAAGTTTCACTTCCGGCACCAGTTTACGTACGGCCATGCCCTAATGACAAGCGTGTAATTACTACATGTAGTGGTGACCACCCGCATATGTAGTGGTTGCGGCCTTAGGCGAAGCGGATCTTCACCGCGTCACCGTGCCCCGGGAGATCCTCCGCGCCGGACAAGCTGACGATGTGGTTACTGACCTGTTCCAGGGCCGACCGGTCGTAGTTGATGACCTGCACAGCCCGCAGGAAGGTCGTCACATTGAGCCCGGAGGAAAAAGCTGCGGTTCCACTGGTAGGCAGCACGTGGTTGGAGCCTGCACAGTAGTCCCCCAGGCTTACAGGGCTGTAGTCGCCCACGAAAATGGCGCCGGCATTGCGGATGCGCCCCGCAACAGCGGACGCATCCGCCGTCATGATTTCCAGGTGTTCCGCCGCGTAGGCGTTGCACACGGCGATTCCCTGTTCCAGGTCATCAACCAACACCACACCGGACTGCGGCCCCGAAAGAGCCTCGAACACACGGGCGCTGTGCTTGGTCGCTGCAGCCTGGCGGCCCAGTTCAAGCACGACGGCGTCGGCCAGCTCCGGGGAGTCAGTCACCAAGACGGACGCTGCTTTGGGGTCGTGCTCGGCCTGGCTCAGGAGGTCCGCAGCCACGAGCGGCGCTTGGGCACTGGAATCGGCCAGGATCGCAATTTCCGTGGTGCCGGCCTCGGAATCGATGCCCACCACGCCCTTGACCAGGCGCTTGGCAGTGGCAACGAAGATGTTTCCAGGACCGGTCACAACGTCGACGGGCTCAATCGGTTGTTCCGCGCCGTCGCCCGGGATGCCGTATGCAAATGAAACGATTGCCTGGGCTCCACCGATTGCATACACCTCCTCAATGCCGAGCAGAGATGCAGCAGCCAGGATGGTGGGGTGCGGGAGGCCGCCGAAGTCCTTCTGGGGCGGCGATGCCAAGGCAATCGACTGCACGCCTGCAGCAACCGCCGGGACGACGTTCATGATCACGGACGAGGCCAGCGGGGCCAACCCGCCCGGCACGTAAAGCCCCACCCTGCCCACCGGAATCCAGTTCTGGCTGACCACGGCGCCATCACCGAGGCTCACGTCCACGTTGGCGGGCCGCTGGCGCTCGGCAAACTGGCGGGCACGGTTGATGGACTCTTCGAGGGCAGCGCGGACAGCGGGATCGAGCTCCGCCAGGGCCCGGGCAATGGCCTCTGCCGGAACCCGCGGGTGCGACTGCTCAACGCCGTCGAAATTCCGTGCGAGATCGCCCAGTGCGGCGAAGCCGCGCCGGCGCACATCAGCGATGATGTCCAGGACCTTGCGCTCCGCGTCTGCCAACGTCTGATGCTGCGCCCGCGGAACGGCGGCCCGCAACTCCGCAAGCGAGAGCCGGCAGCCGCGGAAGTCGATGGTGCGGAAGTTCAGGGAATCAGTGGCGGGGGAAGCAGTATCCGAAGGAGTGGTCACCTGCCTATTTTACGGGCTTCCCGGAAAGAACCCCGAACAAGGCCAGGACGAACGTCATGAAGGCGGTAGCTCCGGGCCACAACAGGAGGACCGCATACGAACGGAGGGTGAAGCCATACTCGGGGCCAAGGGACGGATCCGGCGCCATGCCCCAGAGCATGGCCGCGAGAAGTCCTGCCAACCACGACAGACCCGCGCCGATCACACCACCCACCAAGGCAAAGGCCAAACGTCGGCCGGCCCAGTTTCCTTGAAGTTTGCCGTCCAGCACCAGTCCCACAACGCAGCCCGCGATAAGCATCAGGGCGGCAAGGACGAGGTCTCTCGGCAGCCAGGAATCGGGATTCGAGGGATTGGCCAACGCAGGATTGCCGGACAAGATGTTCAAGCCACCAGGGGCCAGTACCCACCACAGGAGGCCCAGGACAAGGCCCGAAAGGCCGGGAACGGCAAGCCACAGCAGCTCCTTGGGCTGCATTGGGCGGCGAAGGGGAACTGCTTCTGTGTCAGCAGGAACATGGACTGCGGGCTCGGTCATGCAACTCACATTAACAAAGGTTCATGCTGGCTCATGAAAAAGGCCACTGCGGCCCCTCCGGGGAATACCCTGATGGAAGATGCCAGCCCAAGCACCCAGCGCAGGAGAGCAGACCACCGTGGGAAGTGCAACACCCGGTTTCGAACAGACCTTCAGGGAAATGTTCCGCCGCCACGCCGCCGGAGTGGCCATTATTACGGCAAACCTCGACGGAAAGCCGTTCGGCTTCACGGCCACTTCCGTGGCGTCGTTGTCTGCCGAACCGCCGCGCTTCACGTTCAACATGGCCCGAAGCTCCAGCTCATGGCCAGCGGTGGCAAACGCCAATTACATCGGCGTCCATATGCTGGGCCTGGAAAACCAGGCTCTGGCCGACCGCTTCGCCCGCACCCGGGACCGATTCGAAGGCGACCACTGGGAACCGGGCCCCCACGAAGTCCCCATCCTCAAGGACGTCACGGGATGGCTTGTTGGAAAGATCCAGATGCGGCTCTCCTTCGAGAACAACGCCGTGGTGGTTGTGGAGGTGGTGGACGGCCAGGTGGGCGACGACGGCACTCCCCTGCTCTACCACAGCGGCAGCTACAGCAAGCCAGCCCCCCTGGACTACGAAATCTAACCCCCGGCCATGCCTAGTTGTCCAAGCAGGCGGGCCCCAGGAGGACCTTCAGGTCCCCAAAAAGGGATGGACTGGGGTTGACCCGCAAGTGAACCGGGAGTCCCATGACTTCCACCTTGGTGTCACCCATCAGCTTGAGCCTGACTTCCGAGTTCCCCCTGTGGGTCCTGAGGACATCACGCAGGTCCGTCACCACCGTCTCCGTAGCCTTGAACGTCGGAATGGTGATGACCACGGGTCCGTTGACGCTCTCGCTCAGGTCCGGCACGGAGAGTTCCATGCAGTTCAGTGTGACCGCGCCGTCGTCACGGCGCTGCAGCCTTCCCTTGACCACCACGATCAAGTCTTCGGCCAGCACCGAAGCGATGGGTCCGTAGACCTGCCCGAAGAACATCACTTCCATCGAGCCGCCAAGGTCCTCGATTTCTGCCCTGGCATACGCATTGCCACTGGCTTTTGCAATGCGCCGGCTGAGTGAGGTGATCATGCCCGCGATGGTGACAATGGCACCGTCATGCGGTCCGTCCTCGGCGATGATCGACGTTATGGACATTTCAGCGTGCTGGCTCAGAACGCCTTCCAGGCCCTGCAACGGGTGGTCCGAAACGTAAAGTCCCAGCATGTCGCGCTCGAAGGAGAGCTTGTCCTTCTTCTCCCATTCGGGAAGATCCGGAATCTCCGTGCTGAGCGAAGCTTCAGGCTCCTGGTCCTCGAACCCGGCAAAAAGGTCGAATTGGCCGATCGCTTCGTTGCGTTTGAGCGTGATGACTGAGTCGATGGCCTCTTCATGGATCATGGCCAGGGCGCGACGGTGGTGTCCAAGGGAGTCGAACGCCCCGGCTTTGATCAGGGATTCAATGGTCCGCTTGTTGCACACAATCGCGGGGACCTTCATCAGGAAGTCCTTGAACGAGGTGTACGCACCCTCCGTGGCCCGGGCCGAAACCATGGCGTCCACGACGTTCACGCCGACGTTGCGGATGGCGCCCATTCCGAAGCGGATGTCCTGGCCCACCGGGGTGAAGTTCAGCGACGACTCGTTGACGTCCGGCGGCAGCACCGTGATGCCCATTCTGCGGCATTCGTTGAGGTAGATGGCCGACTTGTCCTTGTCGTCGCCCACGGATGTCAACAGGGCGGCCATGTACTCGGGCGCGTAATGGGCCTTCAGGTACGCCGTCCAGTAGGAGATGACACCGTACGCGGCCGAGTGGGCCTTGTTGAAGGCATAGTCCGAGAAGGGAAGGAGGATGTCCCAAAGAGTCTTGACGGCCTCCTGCGAATAGCCGTTGTCCTGCATGCCTTGCGAGAAGCCGGCGAACTGCTTGTCCAGTTCGGACTTCTTCTTCTTGCCCATGGCACGGCGCAGGATGTCTGCTTGGCCCAGGGAGTAGCCTGCCAGCTTCTGGGCCACGGCCATGACCTGCTCCTGGTAGACAATCAGGCCGAAGGTGCCACCAAGGATGTCCTGCAGAGGCTCTGCCAGTTCCGGGTGGATCGGGATGACATCCTGGATGCCGTTCTTGCGCAACGCATAGTCCGTGTGGGCGTTGGCGCCCATGGGACCGGGGCGATAGAGCGCGAGTACTGCGGAGATGTCTTCGAAGTTGTCTGGCTTCATCAGCTTGAGCAGCGACCGCATGGGACCGCCGTCGAGCTGGAACACGCCCAAGGTGTCGCCGCGTGCCAGGAGTTCGTAGGACGCCGCGTCGTCGAGTTCGAGGTTTTCGAGGTCCAGGTCGATGTCCCGGTTCATCTTGATGTTCTCGAGGGCATCCGAAATGATCGTCAGGTTTCGAAGACCCAGGAAGTCCATCTTGATGAGGCCAAGGCCTTCGGACGTCGGATAGTCGAACTGGGTAATGACCTGGCCGTCCTGGAAACGGCGCATGATGGGGATCACGTCGATGATCGGGTCCGAGGACATGATCACGCCCGCTGCGTGAACGCCCCACTGACGCTTCAGCCCTTCAATGCCCAAGGCCGTTTCGAAGACCTTGGCGGCCTCGGGATCGGTGGCAACGAGCTGGCGGAAATCGCCTGCTTCACCGTACCGCTTGGCCTCAGGGTTCTGGATGTCGGCCAGCGGGATGTCCTTGGCCATGACGGCAGGCGGAAGCGCCTTGGTCAACTGCTCACCCATGCTGAAGGGGTATCCGAGCACGCGCGATGAGTCCTTCAACGCCTGCTTGGTCTTGATAGTGCCGTACGTGACGATCATGGCCACGCGCTCGTCGCCGTACTTCCTGGTCACATAATCGATGACTTCCGAACGGCGCCGATCGTCGAAGTCGACGTCGAAGTCGGGCATGGACACGCGGTCCGGGTTGAGGAACCGTTCGAAGATCAGGCCGTGCCGCAGCGGGTCAAGGTCCGTAATACGCATGGCGTAGGCCACCATGGAGCCGGCGCCCGAACCACGGCCGGGACCGACGCGGATTCCGTTGTTCTTGGCCCAGTTGATGAAGTCGGCAACCACCAGGAAGTATCCCGGGAAGCCCATGGACGTAATGACTTCGAGCTCATAGTCGGCCTGCTTGCGGACGTTGTCCGGTATGCCCTGCGGGTAACGGTAGGCGAGGCCCTTGTCCACTTCCTTCACCAGCCAGGACGTCTCGTCTTCGCCCGGCGGGCAGGGGAACCGCGGCATGAAGTTGGCGTCCGTGTTGAAGGACACCTCGCAACGCTCTGCGATCAGGAGGGTGTTGTCGCACGCATCGGGGTGGTCGCGGAAGAGCTCGCGCATTTCCTGAGGCGACTTCAGGTAGTAACCGCTGCCGGAGAAGGCGAACCGGGAGCCGCCGTTGTCGTACGTGGGCTCAAGGAGCGTGGAACCCGACTGGATGGCGAGCAGTGCCTCGTGGGCTTTGGCATCGTGCTCGTGCGTGTAGTGAAGGTCGTTGGTGGCAACCAGCGGGAGGTTCAGGTCCTTGGCCAGGCGGAGGAGGTCACCGGTGACCCGCCGTTCGATGTCCAGGCCATGGTCCATCAGCTCGCAAAAGTAGTTCTCGGCCCCGAAAATGTCACGGAACTCTGCGGCGGCCTCAACCGCTTCACGGTACTGGCCCAGGCGCAGCCGGGTCTGGACTTCACCTGACGGGCAACCCGTCGTGGCAATGAGTCCTTCGGAATAGGTGTTCAGGAGTTCGCGATCCAGCCGCGGCCACTTGCCGAACACGGAATCCAGCGAGGCGATGGAGGAGGCCCGGAACAAGTTCCGCATGCCCACGTTGTTGTAGCTCAGCAGCGTCATGTGCGTATAGGAGCCACCACCGGAGACATCGTCCTTGCGCTGGCTCTCCTCGCCCCAACGGACGCGTTCCTTGTCCCCGCGCGCAGTTCCCGGTGTCACATAGGCCTCAACGCCGATGATCGGCTTAATGCCCTTGTCCGTGGCTTTGCGCCAAAAATCGAAGGCCCCGAAGAGGTAACCGTGGTCCGTCGTCGCCAGGGCAGGCATGCCCAACCGTTCCGTTTCATCGAACAGCTCACCCAGTCGGGCTGCTCCATCCAGCATGGAGTATTCGGTATGGGTATGCAGGTGGACGAACGAATCATTGCTGGAAGTCACCCGGACAGTCTACCGTCCAAGCACGGAGATCACCCGGAGGTACGGCCGGACCGGGCGGGCAGCCTCATGCTCAGGCAGCGCCGCTGGCCAGAAGATCCAGGGCGTATTGCAGGTCCGCGGGATAGTCGCTGGTAACCACTGTCCATTCCCCCGTGCGGGGATGCGTGAAACCCAATTGACGCGCGTGCAGCCATTGCCTGGTCAGGCCAAGGGTGGCAGCCAGCCGCGGATCTGCTCCGTAGGTGAGGTCGCCCGCGCAAGGATGCCGGAGAGCGGAAAAGTGCACGCGGATCTGGTGGGTCCGGCCCGTTTCCAAGTGGACTTCCACCAGCGTGGCTTTGCCGAACGCTTCAAGCACCTCGTAATGGGTCACGGAGGGCCGGCCATCCTCCACCACGGCAAAACGCCAGTCGTGCCCCGGGTGCCGGCCGATCGGAGCATCGATGGTCCCTTCAAGCGGATCCGGAAGACCCTGGACCACGGCGTGATAGACCTTGTCCACGGTCCGTTCCTTGAAGGCACGCTTCAGCACCGTGTAGGCGTGCTCTGTCTTGGCGACGACCATGACGCCGGAAGTACCGACGTCGAGCCTGTGAACGATGCCCGCCCGTTCCGGTGCCCCCGACGTGGAAATCCGATACCCGGCGCCGGCCAGTCCCCCTACCACTGTGGGGCCCACCCACCCGGGTGAGGGGTGCGCAGCCACCCCCACCGGCTTGTCGATGACGACGAAATCCTCGTCATCCAGCAGGATCTTCAGGCCTTCCACAACTTCCTCCACCACTTCCAGGGGATCCCGACGCTCCGGAACCACTACATCCAGCACAGCACCGGCAACCAGCTTGGCGGACTTGCCCAGCGCCGTTCCGCCGCTGGAGACATGCCCCTCGGCAATCAGGAGGGCGGCGGCGGACCGGGAAATATCCAACAACCTTGCCAAGCCGGCGTCCGCCCGGGCGCCCGCCAGCTCTTCCGGTACAACCACCGAGTCACTCACCGGCAGGTTCCCCCGTCCCACCCTTGGCGGGCTTTGGCTCGGCAACGTGCCGCTTGCCATCCATGCCGATGCCCCGCAGGGTCAGGAGGCAGATAATCACCACTCCGGAGACCACCGCGGAGTCGGCAATATTGAAGATCGCAAAATTCGGCAGTTGGATGAAGTCCACCACGTGGCCCATGGCGAACGACGGTTCACGGAAGAGGCGGTCGGTGAGGTTCCCCAACGCGCCGCCAAGGAGCAGTCCGAGGGACAGCGCCCACCACGCCGAGCCCAGCTTGCGAAGCTGGAACAGGATGGCCACGGACACCGCGGCCATGACGATCGTGAAGATCCAGGTGACGTTCTCGCCAATGGAGAAGGCGGCTCCCGAGTTCCTGATGTAGTACCAGTGCAGGAGGGGCGGAAGCACGGGAATCCGCTCGCCTTCGGTCATGGTGCTGGTGACCCAGAGCTTGGTGAGCTGGTCGAAGGTGTAGGCGAACACGGCAAAGCCCGCAAAGAGCCAGAGCATGGCGGGGCGCCACTTGCGCTGGACAGGAGGAGCCGGCTGGGATGCGCCGTCAGTGATGTCGTCGGTCATAAGGCTTTCATTCGTGAACCATGCGGGAGCTGCCAAGGCCTTAACAGCAAAAGCCGGTGGCCGAGGAGTCCTCAGCCACCGGCTTTCAGAATACTTGCTAAACGTCAGCGGTTGCTTCGCCAACCTCGGGGGCGGCAACGGAACCACGGGCGTCGAGGTCGCGCAACTGGCCCTCGATGTAAGCCTTCAGGCGGGAGCGGTAGTCGCGCTCGAAGCCACGGAGCTGCTCAACCTTGCGTTCAAGGACAGAACGCTGCTGCTCGAGGGCACCGAGGATCTTGCGGGACTTCTCCTGTGCATCGTTGACCAAGCTGGAGGCCTCGATCTGGGCCTCGGCAATGATCTTGTCCTTCTGCTGGGCACCGTCCGCCACGTGCTTGTCGTGCATCTGCTGTGCCATGGCCAGCAGGCCTGCAGCAGACTCGGCCGAGGCCGTGTGGGTGTTGGCGGCGGGAGCCGGGGCCTTGGCAGCTTCAGCGGCCGCAGCGGCGGCGGCAGCCTGCTCTGCTTCCTTCTTCTTGGCGGCTTCGGCAGCCTTGGCTTCCGCTTCAGCCTTGGCTTCTGCTTCCTTGTCCGCCTTGGCCGGAGCCGGAACCTTCTCGACGACCGGGGCCGCTGCAGTTGCCGCAGGCGTGGCCGAACCAGCTTCGCCGAGCTTCTTGCGGAGCTCGTCGTTCTCCTGGTTCAGGCGACGCAGTTCAACCACGATCTCGTCGAGGAAGTCATCCACCTCGTCCTGGTCGTAGCCTTCGCGGAACTTAGTCGGCTGAAAGCGCTTGTTGACAACGTCTTCTGGCGTCAAAGCCATCTGGTCACCTCGTTGGTCTAGTTAGTCAGTAGGCCTTCCGGCCGTTCAAAACTACGGTACCTAAATATCATCTTGTTCCTCCAATTCAACACCATCGTGTTGATTTGGCGAATTTACGGGCCTCGTCCATTAGGACATACGGCTCCGCTCCCTGCTAAGCGAGGCCGTTGGTCACCGCCATGGCGATGCTAACGGCAATTATCAGGATCAGGAACCCCAGGTCCAGCGAGATTCCGCCCAGTTGCAAGGGAGGGATGAGCCTCCTCAAGCGCTTCAGTGGCGGATCCGTCACTGAATACACCACGTGCGCTGTTACCAAAGCCACACCACGGGGCCGCCACTGACGGGCGAACATCTGCACCCATTCAAAGATCAACCTGATGATCAGAGCAATGAAAAACAGCAACAACACAATATAGATAAGGCCGAAAACAATGCCCACGAGTTAGCTCAGATCTCCCACTTGTTCCGGAATGCCGATCGGTCCCTACTATTGCAACACAGATGCCAGGCGGGATGACCCGCCTGGCATCTAAAAATAAAGATCGTTCTCAGCTCTGGTTGAAGAAGCTCGCCTGCGATTCGCTGGCCTTCTTGTCATCGCCGATGACTTCCACATACGACGGCGAGAGGAGGAACACCTTGTTGGTGACCCGCTCGATGCTGCCATGCAGGCCAAACACCAGGCCAGCGGAGAAGTCGACCAGCCGTTTGGCGTCCGCCTCCCCCATGTCAGTGACGTTCATGATGACGGGGATGCCGTCCCTGAAGCTCTCACCAATGAGCTTTGCGTCATTGTAGGAACGGGGATGGACGGTGGTGATCTGCCTCAAGCCGGAGGCATCTTCGCGGCTGGAGGCCGCACGCTTGATGGGTGTCACGGGTGCGCGGTATTCCTCTTCGGCGTCAACTGTGGGCATTTCACGGACAACTTCCCGGACCGGGGCAGGAGCTCGGCGCTCTTCCCGTTCCTGCGGCTGGGGGCGTTCTTCTTCGTGGTGCGCGACGGCCTGCTCAGATTCGTAGTGTTCATCGCCGTCGGCGAGCCCAAGATAGATCATTGTCTTGCGCAGAGCGCCAGCCATGGTGCACTCCTATCGTTTCTGCAGTAGGCGGGCCGCCATGACCTGACGTAGTTGGAACCCCGGCCCGTCATTCCAATACTTTGACGCTACCCCACGGCTGGACGTGAACCGAGAATATCGGAGCCTATTCTCAGGTGTGTCGCTCCGAATTTGATGGCGGATTCCAGATCCTGGCTCATCCCCGCCGAGATCGCCGCCGCGTCCGGATGCTGGACCCTCAGCTGGGCCGAGACCGCCGCCAACCTTTCGAAGGCCGATTCGGGTTCCGCCCCCAGGGGTGCGACAGCCATCAGGCCGGCGAGCCTCAGCCCCGCGGACCGGCCAATGGCTTCCGCGATGGCCTCCACGTCGCTTGGCCGCGCGCCACCACGGTGGGCTCCGGCGTCGTCCTCAAGGCTGACTTGGATAAAGCACTCAAGGTCAGCCCGACCGGTAGCCTCCCGCTCCCTGGCAATCGCTTTTTCGAGGGCGGACACCAACTGGATCCGGTCGATGGACTGGACGGAGCTTGCGTACTTGGCGACCGACTTGGCTTTGTTGCTTTGGAGTTGGCCAATGAAATGCCAGTCAAGGTCCAGGTCAGTCAACTCCGCGGCCTTGGCAGAAGCTTCCTGGTCCCGGTTCTCGCCAACATCCCGGACGCCCAGCGCCGCCAGCCTCCGGACATCCGCCGCTGGATGGAACTTGGTGACCACAATCAACCGGGGTGGGTCTGTGCGTCCGGCTGCGGCGGTGGCTGCATCAATCCGTTGCGCCACCGACTCCAGGCGCCGGGCGAGGACCAAGCTGCGGTCGTCAGACGCGGAAGGTGGAACAGCGGCGGCGGGTTCAAAGCTTGTCATGCGTCCACACCAAACCTGCGAATCGACCGGTTCGGGAATCCCGCCGGTATGAGAAAAGGGCCTCGTTCTCCAGAGTGCACCCGCCCGAGTACCTGACCATCACTCCAAGGTCCGCCAATTGCGCCCGGACAGCAGCAGGAAGGTCCAGGGCAGGGGTCCCCCAGGACGTCTCCGACCAACTTGCAGGCGCAAGACGGCCAACGTCGGCGCGGAGGTCCTCCGGGACTTCGTAGCATTTCCCACAAATCGACGGCCCCAACCAGGCTTCGATGGCGCGGGCACCGTTGCGGCGCATGTGCTCGACCGTGGCAGGCACAACGGCCGCGGCAACCCCGGGTCGACCCGCGTGGGCAACAGCAAGCACAGGATCATGCGAGTCCGACTCACCCAGGAGGACGACCGGTACGCAGTCGGCAACCATGACCGCCAAAGGCTGTGCCGGCCCAGTCCCGGCTACCGATACCATGGCATCGGCCGTGGGGCCGGGACCATAGCCGGAAACCACGGCGACGTGGTTCCCGTGCACCTGGTTCATGTACTGGAAGCGCGGTCCGCCCGGATTGGCTGCTGCCTCCAGGCGGATCCGACGCTCTTCCACGTCTCCCGGGTCATCCCCTACATGGAGCGCCAGGTTCCCGGCACCCATGTCCGTGAAGGCGACGGAGACACCGGGACGTACTTCATTGCGCCACCAAAACACCTGGCGTTGACTCCCGGTGCTTACTTAAGGAAATCGGGAACGTCGAGGTCGTCCGAACGGTTGCCGGACAGATCCGGTTCGACGACGGCCGGAAGGTCCACGTCGAAGCCCGAGTCGGCAGGCAGGGCCGCGGGACGCTGCTGTCCCCAGTTGCTGAGGCTCGCAGCGCCGACTCCGGCCGTGGCGTGCTGCGGTGCTGCCGCGCTGGCCGGGGCCGCCGAAGGTGCAGCCGGACGGTCGGCCTGTACCGGGTTTTGCGCGGGCCGCGACTGGTCCATGGACGGCGACGTCGCCTTCACGTCGTCAAAGCCTGCAGCAATGACCGTAACCCGGGCTTCGTCGCCCAGGGCGTCGTCGATCACAGCACCGAAGATGATGTTGGCTTCCGGGTGGGCCACTTCCTGGACCAACCGGGCGGCCTCGTTGATTTCGAACAGACCAAGGTCCGAGCCGCCCTGGATGGACAGCAGGACACCGTGGGCACCGTCGATGGAGGCCTCCAGGAGCGGCGAGGCGATGGCAAGCTCCGCTGCCTTGACTGCCCGGTCTTCGCCGCGGGCGGAGCCAATGCCCATGAGGGCCGATCCCGCACCCTGCATCACGGACTTCACGTCGGCGAAGTCAAGGTTGATCAGGCCGGGAGTCGTGATGAGGTCAGTGATGCCCTGTACACCCGAAAGGAGCACCTGGTCAGCCGAGCGGAAAGCGTCCAGGACGGAGACGTTACGGTCGCTGATGGAGAGGAGCCGGTCGTTGGGGATGACGATCAGGGTGTCGACTTCATCGCGCAACGCATCGATGCCGGCCTCGGCGGAACCTGCGCGGCGCCGGCCTTCGAAGGTGAACGGACGGGTTACCACGCCGATGGTCAGGGCGCCAAGCGAGCGGGCGATGCGGGCAACCACGGGGGCGCCGCCAGTGCCGGTCCCACCGCCTTCGCCCGCCGTGACAAAGACCATGTCTGCGCCGCGAAGGACCTCCTCGATCTCGTCGGCGTGATCCTCGGCGGCCTGCTTGCCAACCTCCGGGTTGGCACCTGCGCCGAGGCCACGGGTGAGTTCGCGTCCAACGTCAAGCTTGACGTCGGCATCGCTCATGAGCAGCGCCTGCGCGTCAGTGTTGATGGCGATGAACTCGACCCCGCGAAGGCCCACTTCGATCATCCGGTTGACTGCATTCACGCCACCGCCGCCGATGCCGACGACCTTGATGACGGCCAAGTAATTCTGCGGTGCTGCCACGTTTCGTGCCCCTTGCTTGTGTCCTATTGCGAAACTGATCGAGTCCAACGTGAATCCTTGGACCTTAACCCTCTAGTTGAAGGTTATAGTTATGTCAAGTAACTCTACAGCGACGGTATTTGCTCTGCTTCACTCATGCAATGACCGCTTGCGCGTGTCGCTTGATTGAGCAGAAATAAGGCCCATCTCCGCCGGCCGGGTTACCTTGTGAAACAGCTATTTTGTGAACGGATGCCGCGGCACGCTGACGTCATAGACGCTCACGGCCACCTTGGGATCGGGCGGCATCTTCAACAATGCCTCAAGCGCCTTCGCCTTCAGTTCCCTGTCCTCGGCATTGCCCCACACTACCGTCTTTCCGTCCACCAATTTTAGCTCCACCGCGTCCGGCGAAGCAGCCGATGCCGTGGACATTTTGGCCAACACATCCGCTGGCAAGGTGTTCAGGACGGCAGCGATCGACTTAAAGAGTGCGGTGTTGCCGGCTCCGGCACCCGCGTCAATCAGGGGCAACGCGACGGCGGACTGGTCCTGCGTGGCTCCGAGCTGCACGCCATCCACGTCGACCATGACGAAAGAGTCCCCTTGTTTCAACAACGCCACCGGTACACGCTCCTCCACATGCACCAGGAGTTCGGACGGAGGCCGGGCCTCGATGGTGGCCGAGCGCACCTGCACCAACGGCTTGAGCAGTTCACCCACTTCCTGTTCCGTCACCTGGGGAAGCGGTTTGCCCTGGACCTTGGCCAGTGCAGTCCGGACCGCATCCGGCGTCAGGAGCTTGGTCCCGTCCACCGTGATGGTCCGGACCGCCAAGGCCGGCGAAAAGACAGCGCCGCCAACCACCAGGGCAACAACGGCCAGGACCCCCAGGAGGGTCCAGAGGACGTGGCGCCTGACCCGCCGTCGCTTCGGTTCCGGAAAGGCAATGACGTTGCCCGGGTCGGTCATCTCGCCGGATGCCGGGCTTGCCGCTTTGCCTCCGCGCTTGCCGCTCCGAACGGCCTTGCCCTTCGGCGAAATCTTCGGGGCCGACGTGTCTTTTGCGGTGGAGATATTCACCGTGGGCTCCACGGCGCGCTCGGCACTGATCACGACCGGGTCCTGCTTGCCGATGGCAGGGGATCCCGGCGCAGCGCGCTGGGCGTCGCTCCCGGGTTTGAAGGTTGGCCTGCGGGTACTAGCCATCCAGTGCCTCCACGATCGCGGGTCCGTAGGCGGTAACGTCCCCCGCCCCTACGGTGAGGACAACGTCCCCGTCCCTCGCGCCCGAAACGAGGGCAGAGACGGCATCGGCCGCCGACACCAGGCGGCCGCGCGAGAGCTTGTCCGCGATGAGCGCGCTCGTCACACCGGGAATCGGATCTTCGCGGGCAGGGTAGATGTCCAGCACCAGGGCGGTGTCCGCCAGGTCCAGGGCTCCGGCAAACTCGGCGGCGAATTCCCGGGTCCTGGAGAACAAGTGCGGTTGGAAGAGGACGTGCACTTTGTTGTCACCGGCTACGGACCTTGCAGCCGACAGGGCCGCGCGGACCTCGGTGGGGTGGTGTGCATAGTCATCGTAGACCCGCACTCCCCTGCCCTCTCCTTTGAATTCGAAGCGCCGCGAGGCACCCGTGAAGTGTCCCAAGGCTGCGGCAGCTGCGACCGGGTCCACGCCCAGTTCGAGCGCAACGCCAAAGGCTGCGGCCGCATTCAGGGCATTGTGCCGGCCAGGCACCTGCAGGTGCACTGCGTGGCTGGCACCGTCGACGGCGATCGAAACGTTTCCGGTTCCGTCGTCTTCAAGGCGGATACCGGCGTCGTTCGTGGTTCCGTAGGTGAGTACCCGGGCGGTTCCGCTGGCGGCGGTACGTTCAGCAAGTGCTCTGGCGCCGGCATCGTCGGCGCATGCCAGCAGGAGGCCTTCCGGCGGCAAAAGCGCGGCAAAGGCGTCAAAGGACGCAAAGACGGCCTCCGCCGTCCCGTAGTGGTCCAGATGGTCTGACTCGACGTTGGTCACGACGGCGATGAGAGGGCGGTAGTTCAGGAAGGAACCATCCGATTCATCGGCCTCGGCCACGAAGATGTCCGAAGAACCACGGGCGGCGTTGACCCCGAGGGACGGCACGTTCGCGCCGATGGCAAACGTGGGATCGAAACCAGCTTCCTTCAGCAGCACGGCAACCATGGAGGTGGTTGTCGATTTTCCGTGGGTTCCTGCGACAGTGACCACCTTGTGGCCCGCCATGGTGGCAGCCAGCGCTTCCGAACGGTGGAGGACGGGAAGGCCTGCCTGCCGGGCAGCGGCGAGCTCCGCGTTGTCGTCGCGGATCGCGGAGCCGGCTACGACTGTCTGGGCATCTCCCAGGTGGCCGGCCTCGTAGCCGACGTTGATGCGTGCCCCCGCTGCCGCAAGGTCATGCATGACCGGGAGGTCCTTGGCATCACTGCCGCTCACGGGCACGCCACTGGCCACCATGATCCGGGCCACGGCAGACATGCCTACCCCGCCTATCCCGATGAAATGGACACGGCCAAGGGACTCGAGAGCGTGGAGAGAGTGGGTCATGCGGTTACCGCTTCCAGGACAAGATCAGCCATGCGCTGATCGGCGTTTCTAATACCAAGGTGCTCCGAGGTCCGGGCCATGGTTTCCAGGCGCTGCCGGTCGGACAACAGAGGCACCAGCCGGGTCTCCAACCAGTCGGGAGTCAGTGCTTTGTCCTCGACGAGGAGCGCACCGCCTGCTTCCACCAAAGCCGCAGCGTTCAAGGCCTGCTCCCCATTGCCGATCGGCAAGGGAACAAAGACAGCGGGTACTCCCACCGCGGCCACTTCGCTGACGGTCGCGGCTCCGGCACGTGCCAGGAGCACGTCAGCGGCGGCGTAGACATGCTCCATGCCATCCACGTACTCGACTTGCCGGTATCCCTCGGCGGCGAGCAGGCCGCCGTCGGCGTTGTGGATGGCCTTCCCTGTTCCGGTGATATGCAGCGTCTGGATTCCCGCCGCGGCGAGTGCGGGCAAGGCGGCCGCCACTGAACGGTTGATACTGGCCGCGCCCGACGATCCACCAGTAACGATGAGTGCGGGCCGGTCGGCATCCAAACCGAGCAATGCCTTGGCGGCAGGGGCCGCCGAGGCACGGTCCAATCCTGAAATGGCCCGGCGCATGGGCATGCCCACGTGGCGGGCGCCCCGCAGTTTGGTTCCGGCGAACGCCGCGGCCACATGGTCGCTGAAACGGGCACCGACCCGGTTGGCGAGCCCGGCCTTCATGTTGGCCTCGTGGATCACGATCGGGATGCCGCGTTTGCGGGCGGCCAAGTACATGGGTGTGCACACATAACCGCCGACTCCCACAAGCACGTCCGCCTTCGCGTCGTCGAGGATTCGGCCAGCCTGCCCGACGGCACCGGACAACCGCCCGGGCAGCTTCAGCAAGTCAAGGGAGGGGCGCCGGGGAAACGGCACCCGGTCAATGGTGGCCAACTCGTAGCCCGCCGCCGGGATCAGCCTGGTTTCCATGCCCGACGGCGTCCCTACCGCCAGGATGGCCGCGTCCTCACGCTTGGCCTTGATGGCGTCCGCGATGGCAAGGAGCGGACTGATGTGTCCGGCTGTACCGCCACCGGCGAGAACGACGGACAACGGCCTGCTGGACCGGGGCGAGTCAGGAGTCATGAAGTACGGGTACGCTTTCGTGCGGATTTGGGTGTTCGTCGTGGCAGCAGGCGGGGCCTCTGCTGCGGCGGCAACTGGCCCCGGGCCAAGGACAACACTACGCCCACGCCACACAGGGACATGACCAGCGCGGAGCCACCCGCGGAGATGAACGGCAGCGGGACTCCGATCACCGGAAGCAGCTGCGTGACCACCGCCATGTTCATGCTGGCCTGGCCGAGCAGCCACACCATGATGCCGCCCGCGAGCGTGCGCTGGAACGGGTCCGTCTGGCGGACCACCACGCGGAAGATCGCGATGCCCAGGACAGCGAAAAGGACCAGCACCACAATGGTGCCCACCAACCCCAATTCTTCGCCGATGATGGCAAAAATAAAGTCGTTGTGTGCTTCGGGGAGCCAGTTGTACTTTTGCCGGCTCTGGCCCAGGCCCAGCCCTGTCCAACTGCCTTGCGCCAGTCCGTACATGCCGTTGGTGGATTGGTAGCTGAAGTCCGAGTCCGCCGTACAGGAGTCACCCGCGACTCCCAGCCAAGCGGTCACGCGGCACATGCGGTTGGGGCTGATCACGGTCATCGCAGTGGCGCCGAGGGCACCGACGGCGCCCGCAATCGCCAGCATCCTGCCAGGAACGCCGCCGAAGTAGAGTCCAGCCGCGATGATGGCCATGACCACTATCGCCGTGCCAAGGTCATTGCCGATGAGGATCAAGCCCAGAACCAAACCGGCCCCCGGAACAACCGGGATGATGACGTGCAGCCAGCGGTCCAGGTACTTTTCCTTGCGCGCCAGAACCGCCGCGATCCACACGCAGAGCACCAGTTTGGAAATTTCCGAGGGCTGGATGCTGATGCCACCGATGTCCAGCCAGTTCTGGTTACCCAGGGCGCTGCGTCCAAACACCTGCACAGCTATCAGCAGGATCACGACAGCGCCGAGTCCACACCAGGACAGCTTCTTCATCCAGCTCACGTTAGTCCGCGAAATGACGTACATGGCAACGAGCCCCACTACGCCGAACATCGCCTGCTTCAGGGCGTCGGCATACGGCGACTTGCCTTCCGAGATGGCTTCGACGCTGGAGGCCGACAACACCATCATCACGCCAATTGCCGTCAACGCCATGGCGCAGCCGAGGATGAGGTAATACGTGGAACTGTTGGGGGCCTTGCTCTTGCCTTCCAGGCCCTCCCAAAATTTCCGGAGGTGTCCGCGGAGTCCCTTGGGCTGATTGCCGGGAGCCCCGGGGGTCTTGGCTTTCCCGGTACCGCCGGCGTCGCCGCGGCTACGGGTGGGCGTGCTGACCATTGCTACTCCTCGGTGGTCTGTGCCTGCCCTTCCACGAGCTCGCGGACTGCCTGGATGAAAGCATCGCCACGGTGAGCGTAGGAAGAGAACTGATCCATGGAGGCTGCAGCAGGTGCCATGAGGACGGTGTCCCCCGGCTGTGCCACACCCGCTGCCGATGCCACGGCCTGGGCCATGATGGTCTCACCAAAAATCGGTGAGGCAGCTGCGGTCTCCACCTTTTCAGTTTCGCTCTTCGGTTGCGCTATTACGGGGACATTGGGTGCGTGTCGCCTGAGGGACCCCTCCAAGGCCTCGGTATCGATCCCGATGAGCACCACGGCCTTGAGCCGCGCAGCCTGTTCCTTCACGAGGTCGTCATAGTTGACTCCCTTGGACAGGCCACCGGCAATCCAGACCACGTTGTGGAAAGCGGAGAGGGCCGCAGCCGCGGCATGGGGGTTGGTGGCCTTGGAGTCGTTGATCCACAGGACGTCGTTGTGTTTGGCAACGGCCTGGATCCGGTGGGCACCTGGAAGGAAGTTGACCAGGCCTTGCTTGACCGCGGACGGCTCAACGCCGTAAGCACGGACCAGCGCGGCGGCCGCCAACGCATTGGCCACCATGTGGCGGGGAGCCACCGGGCCGAGGTCCGACATGGCAGCGAGTTCCGCGGCCGAGTCCTTCCGTTCCGGGATGAAGGCCCGGTCCACCAGAAGGCCCTCCACCACGCCCACCATGCTGATGGACGGCGTGTTGGTGGTGAAGGCGACCGCCCGGCACCCCTCCACGACGTCGGCATTCTCCACCATGCGCTCGGTTTCGATTTGCTCGGCGTTGTAGATGGCTGCAATCCGGGTGTTCTCATACACCTTGGCTTTGTCCGCAAGGTAGGACTCGTAGGAACCATGCCAATCCACATGGTCCTCGGCGACGTTGAGGCAAACACTGGCCACAGGTGAGAGGGAGTGGCTCCAGTGCAGCTGGAAACTGGACAGTTCCACGGCAAAGGCGTCGTACTCCACGGGATCGCGCAGGGCGTCCAGAATTGGCGTGCCTACGTTCCCCACGGCAATGGCCTTGAGCCCCGCGGCCTGCAGCATGGACTCGGTCATTCCCACCGTGGTGGTTTTGCCGTTGGTTCCCGTGATCGCCAGCCAGTCCGCCGTTTTCCGGCCCTCGCGCACACGGAGGCGCCACGCCAGTTCCACATCGCCCCAGACCGGAATGTGTTTGCGTTTGGCTGCAGCCAACAAGGCTTGGTCGGGCCGCCATCCCGGAGAGGTGACGACGAGTTCGGGTTTTTCACCGTCGATCAACGGCAGGACGCTGACGGCGTCTTCGCCGAGGAGCACGTCCACGGCCCCCACGATCTTCAGGGTGTCGGCCTGTGCCTTGGCCTTCGCCGAAGTGGCGGCATCCACCACCACTACCCGGGCACCGAGTTCAATCAGCGTATCCGCCGCGGCGAATCCCGACACGCCGATGCCGGTAACTACGACGCGAAGTCCGCTCCAGGCCGAATCCCAGGTGGTGAGGTCCTTGAGCCTCTCGTTGTCCGCTTGCGTTGTTTCGGGGCCGTGGTTCACAGCAGCACCACCCATTCAGCGTAGAAAATACCCAGGCCTGCGGCCACGAACAGGCCGGCCAGGATCCAGAACCTGACCACCACCGTGACTTCCGCCCAGCCCTTGAGTTCAAAGTGGTGTTGCAGCGGTGCCATCTTGAAGACGCGTTTGCCACCGGACAACCTGAAGAAACCCACCTGGATGATCACGGACAGCGTGATCAGCACGAAGAGGCCGCCGATGAAAGCCAGGAGCAGTTCCGTCCGGGAAAGGATGGCGAAGCCGGCTACGGCACCACCGATCGCCAGTGAGCCGGTGTCCCCCATGAAGATCTTGGCGGGCGAGGTGTTCCACCACAGGAAACCCACCAGGGCCGCACTGAGGATCGCGGCAAGGAGGGCGAGGTCCATGGGGTCGCGCACCTGGTAGCACCCGCTCCCGGCTTCCCGGGGGGACCCGCAGGCCTGGTTGTTCTGCCAGATACCCATGATGGTATAGGCGCCAAAGACCATGATGGAGGCGCCCGCCGCGAGGCCATCGAGCCCATCGGTGAGGTTCACGCCGTTGGTAGCGGCGGTGATGATCAGGTTGGACCAGATGATGAAGAGGATTGCACCTACCACTGTCCCCGCAAAGGCAAGGTCCAGCCAGGGTATGTCGCGCACCAGTGAAATCTGGGTGGAGGCCGGCCGCAGCCCGTCTTCGTTCGGGAACTGAAGCACCAGGATCGCGAAGATGATGCCGACGGCGGCCTGAAGGATCAGCTTGGCACGGGCGTTCAGTCCGAGGCTGCGTTTGTTGGAGATCTTGATGAAGTCGTCCAGGAATCCTACGAAACCCATGCCCACCATGAGGAACAACAGAAGCAATCCCGAAGCGGACGGTCCAGGTGACCGCGGGTTCATCAACCACATGATCAGGTGTGTGACGAAGTAGCTCACCAGGACTGCCGCCACCACCACGGTGCCACCCATGGTGGGCGTACCGCGCTTTGTATGGTGCGAGGTGGGTCCGTCGTCGCGGATGAACTGGCCATAGCTCTTGGCCACGAGGAACCGGATGAACAGGGGTGTGCCTATGAGGGCCACCAAAAGGGCGACGCCGGCGCCGATCAAAAGTGCAATCACAGCAGCTCGTTCCCTTCGCTTGCGGCTTTGTTCGCCGCGTCTTCCCCGGTGGGCTCGGCCCGTGGGGGTAATGCTATCCGATCGCCCAAGTGCCGCAGCCCAACGCCGTTGGAGGACTTGAACAGGACGAGGTCGCCGGGTTGGAGTTCCCGTTGCAGCAGTTCGTAGGCTTCATCCGCGGTTTCCGTGAACGAGCATTCGTCTCCCCAGGATCCTTCCTGGATGGCGGAGACGTACAGGGCGCGGGCTTCGCGGCCTACCACCACCAGACGGGAGATGTTCAGCCGGACTACCTGCGTGCCCACCGCTGTGTGCTCGCGGATGGAGTCCTCCCCCAACTCGAGCATGGCACCCAGGACCGCCCACGTACGGCGTCCCTGGCCCAAGTCAGCGAGCGTCCGCACGGCGGCACGCATGGATTCCGGGTTGGCGTTGTAGGCGTCGTTGATGATGGTGACGCCATCGGGCCGTTCCGTCCGCTCCATCCGCCACCGGCTGGCAGCCGACTGTGAGCTGAGTGACGCCGCAATGTCAGCGGCAGGAATGCCCGCCGCAAATGCCGCGGACGCAGCGGCGAGGAGGTTGGTGATGTGGTGTCCACCGATGAGCTTGCTCCGCACCTCGACGGCCGGACCGCCGTCGGGCAGTACCAGCTGGAAGTCCGGGTGCCCCTCGGAATTCACCACCACGTTACGGGCTTCCACTTCTTCCGTTGTGGCCGGCGAGGAGGTAAATCCGAGGACGTGGGCTGTGGTCCGTGAACGCATGGCGGCCACGCGGCCGTCGTCGAGGTTGATGACGGCAGTGCCGTTCCCGCCGAGCGCCTCGACCAGTTCCCCCTTGGTCTTGGCGATGTTTTCGACGCCGCCGAACTCGCCGGCGTGGGCGGTACCCACTACCAGCACCACCCCGATGTCCGGCTTCACCATGTCAGCGAGGTACTTGATGTGGCCCAGGCCCGTGGCCCCCATCTCGATGACCAGGAACCGCGTGTCTGCCGTTGCGGTGAAGACAGTGAGCGGAACGCCTACCTCTCCGTTATAGGAGCCTTGCGGAGCCACCGTGGGCCCGGCCTGGGACAGGATGCCGGCCAGGAGGTCCTTGGTGGTGGTTTTTCCAGCTGACCCGGTGATTCCGATGACCGTAAAGTCCTCACCGCGCCCGGCGCGTTCGGCCCGGATGCGGCGGACGGCTTCGGCAGCCAAGGCGCCCATGGCGAGCACGGCATCGTCAACCACGACGGCGGGATACGGCTTGCCGTCGGGTCCGGTGACTTCGCGTTCGCCCAGGACCAGGACGGCGCCGCGCTCAAACGCCGCGTTGACGAAGTCGTGGCCGTCTGCGTGCTCTCCGGGCTTGGCAACATAGAGCGAACCCTGGGTTGCTTCCCTTGAATCGGTGACCACGGAAACGGGCACGATGTCCCCGCTTCCGGTCAAGCGGCCATGGGTGATGTCGGCGATCTCCGCCGCAGTAAATGCAATCATCTCGGTTTAGGACTCTATCCGCTGGTCCGTTGGAACGCTGAATCCCTTGGATGTCAAGGCGTTCCGCAGTTCCACCCTGTCGTCGAGCGCCAGGTTGACACCCTTCACCTCTTGCCAGACCTCGTGTCCCCGGCCCGCGACGAGAATGGTGTCCCGGGCCGTGGCAAGGTCCACTGCCAGCCGGATGGCGGCGTCGCGGGGGTAGGATTCGATGATCTCGCAGCTCAGGCCGTCTTTGTCCCGTGCTGCCTTGGCGCCGGCAAGGACCTCGGCGCGGATGGCCGCCGGGTCTTCGTCGTGGGGATCATCGTCGCTGATGACCACGATGTCAGCGAGTTGTGCCGCGATGGCGCCCATAGTGGGGCGCTTTCCCTGGTCGCGTTGTCCTGTGGCTCCAAACACCACGATCACCCGCGATCCTTCTTCCGCCGACCGTACTGCCTTCAGGGCGCGGGCCAAAGCATCGGGGTTGTGGGCAAAATCGACGACGGAAGCGGGCTCCGTTGCCACCAACTGCATGCGGCCCGGTACCGCGACGGTCAACGGATCCTGCTGGTCCAAGGCCTTTTGCAGGGTTTCCGTGTCCACTCCGGAAGCGGCGACCATGGCCGTGGCAAGGGCCGCGTTGGCCACGTTGAAATCGCCAGGGAGCCCCGTGTGGACCTGCAGGACACGGCCGTCGCGATGGCGGAGCTCGAATTCGCTCCCCAAGCCGCGGGCCTTCACGGACGAAACGCGCCAATCGGCGTCGAAGTCGTCCGAAGCCGCCGCAAGGGTGGTGACCGGGATGTCCGCCAACTCCTCGAGCCGACGGCCCCACGCATCGTCCACCGTCACGACGGCCTGGCGTGCGCGAGTTGCGGTAAACAACTCGGCTTTGGTCCGGAAATACTCCTCCATGCTGCCGTGGAGGTCCAGGTGGTCCTGGGTGAGGTTGGTGAAGCCGGCCACGTCAAACATCACGCCATCCACCCGCTGATAGGAGATCGCATGCGACGAGACCTCCATGGAAGCGGCGTCGAGGCCCCTTTCACGCATGAGCGAAAGCAGGCCGTGGACGTCCGTGGACTCCGGCGTGGTCAGGAGGCTGGGAATGGGTTCCCCGCCCGCCAGGATCTCGATGGTACCAATGAGGCCCGGGACCATGCCCAAAGCCCGCAGCAACGAATTGATGAAATACGTGGTGGTGGTCTTGCCATTGGTGCCCGTGACGCCGAACAAGGTGGGGTGCCCGCCCTCGTCCGGCTGGCTGCGGTAAATCAGGGCGGCCAAACGTCCGACGGCGGCCCTCGGCTGGTCGACCACCAGGACGGGAACGGGCTGCTCGCCCGCCAGCGCGAGTTGGCGCGCACCGGCGTCGTCAGTCACCACCGCAACAGCACCTGCTTGAACCGCCTGGTCCACGAAGTCGGCACCATGGCGGCTGGCCCCCGGGAGCGCCATGTACACGTCTCCCGCTTCGATCGCACGTGAGTTCAGGGATATGCCTGTCACTCCCCCACCTTCGGTGGCCTCCGGCGCCGTGATACCAAGAGCTTCGGCAATGACCTCAAGGGGCACGGAAGCAACGGATGCGGGGCGGAACGCGGACCCGGCCTCCGGCGTGGCGGTGGAAGCTGCCTCATTTTGCTCTGACACGTGGTTCTCCATTGGTGCTCAGTGGAACGACCGGCCGGCTGCCAAGGGCACCGGACCGGTCGTGCTGGATCGAAACTTGGGGCCGAAACAGGCGCCCAAGAAGCTTACTTGACGAACTGCGGCAAGTGCGCGGGCGTTCCTGTGGACGGAGCCACGTTGTAGGTCCTCAGCACCTGCGACATGACGGATCGGAAGACCGGTCCGTTGGTGATGCCGTAGATGCTGCCCTTGGGGCGTTGGAGGACAACCTCCACGATGAACCGTGGATCATCCATGGGAGCCATGCCTACCATCGAGGCCGTATAGCCATCAAAGCCCGGCAGTCCGTCCTCGCGCGGCGCCTGCGATGTTCCCGTCTTGGCTCCCACGCGGTAGCCATCGATCGCTGCGTCCTTGATCTGGCCCTCGGTGACTGCGCTCTCGAGGATGTCCCGGACCTGCTGCGCCGTTTCCTTGGTCACAACTTGCCGTGTGTCCTTGGCGGGAACCTTCTGTTCCACTCCGTCCGGGCTGACGTAGCTGTCAATGAGCCGTGGCTGCAGCATCTCGCCGTTGTTGGCGATGCTTTGGTACGCGCGGACCGTTTGGAGCGTCGATTGCGAGACGCCCTGGCCGAAGAGCACCGTGTATTGCTGGCGATCGTCCCACTGCTCCGGTTTGGCAAGGATACCCGTGGCCTCGGCGGGCAAGCCGATGTCCGTTTGTTCACCGATGCCGAACTTCTTCAGCCAGTCGTATCTCTGTTCCTTGCTCAGCCTGCTGCCGGCCATGACGGTGCCCGTATTCATGGACCAGCCAAGGATGCCGGCCAGCGTCCGTTCCTCGGTGCCGTGTTCGAAAGCATCCGTGAAAGTTTGCCCATCTATCGTGTAGGACGGCGGGATGGTGAAGTGGTCCAGCGGATTGGATTTGCCTTCCTCGATCACGGCCGCCGCAGTAATCATCTTCTCCACCGAGCCCGGCTCGTAGGCCGCCGTCACGGCGCGCACGCCGCGGTCCTTGGCATCCACCTTGCCGGGGTCGTTGGGATCCGGTGCGTTCGTGTCCGCCAGGGCGATCAGGTTGCCGGTCTTGGTGTCCATCACCACAATCACGCCCCACTCGGCATTGAGCTTGTTGACCTGGCTTTGGATGGCCTGCTGGGCGAAGTACTGGATATCCGTGTTGATGGTCAGCTTGACGTCACTGCCATCCACCGCGGGTGTCAATTCGTCCGTGGCAACGGGGATGCGCAGGCCGTCAGCGCCGATCTCAAAGACGCGTTTGCCTTCCGTGCCCCGCAGCACCTCGTCCTGGGTCTGCTCAATGCCGGCCTGGCCCGTGGTTCCGTCCTGGAGGAAACCGACCACCCCACCCGCCACGCTTCCGTTGGGGTACACGCGTTTGCTGACGCCTTCCGCGGCAACACCCGGAACGTGGAGCTTGGAAATCCTGTCCTCGAGTTCTGGTTTGACGTCCTTGGCAACAACGAAGTATTTCTTGTCGCCCGTCACTGACTCGCGGACCTTTGCCGCATCGGTGCCAAGCAAGGTGGCCAATTCCGTGATCCCCTGGTCCCGGGAGATGGTCTCTACGGCCTCAGTCTGCTGGTTGTACCTCTTGAACTCGGTGGTTGCCGTGTTCAGGACCTGGTCCACCACGATGTTGTAGCGGATGACGCTGCTGGCCAGAACGGTCCCGTTGGCATCGACGATCTTCCCACGCTCTGCAGGCAGCACCTGGGGCGTCAGCCGGTTGGCGAGGGCAGCCTCGGCCATACCGCCCACGTCCAGGCCCTGGACCATAAACAGCTTGCCACCCACCACCAGCAGCAAGGTGAGCATGATGCCCAAACCAACCCGCAGGCGTTTCCTCGCCGCCGGCACTTTCGTCTTCTTCGATTTGCCGGGGTTTTGCGCCACGTTGATTCCTTGCTGCTGGCCTTGGCTCAGTGGTCGGTTTGTTTACTGCCCTGGAGTCTTCTGCTGGGGAGCCGGGACGGACCCGCCGTGCAGTTCAGCCGGCGCAGCCGTTCCGGTTGCCGGTGCTGCCGGAGTTGTTGCCTGCGCCGGGTTTTCCGGGGCTGCGGGGGTTGCCGGCTTGAGGTTCTCCAACGGATCCTTGGTTGTCACCGGCGGAACCACGTCGAGCTGTCCGGCAATCGCCGGAGGGGCAATGAGGGCCGAGGGATTGTCTCCCTTCACGGCCGGCGTTGCCTTTCCGGTGACCGTCATGGTGTTGACATCAATCTGGCCCTTGACGGTGGACTGTACCATTCCCAATTCTGCCGCTTTCGCTGCCAGATTCTGCGGAGCCTCGTAGTTCTGCTTCTTCTGTGTCAGATCCTGGTTTTCCTTGGTGAGCGTTGCGGCTTCAGCCTTCAACTGCACCAAGCGGTACTGGGCAGTGGACACGGAAATGTTCAGTACCAGCACGGTCAAAAGGGCAGCCGCCAAGGCAACCAGGCAAAGCACAACAACGGGCGTTCGACGTTTCCGGGGCGCGTTGCGGACCACCGAGAGTGGCGTCCGTTGCTTGCGTCCCTCCCCAGGCTTTCCCGCCGGGAACGGAAGTGCCCGGGCCGTGTTGCCCACCGTGGAGGGCAATGACTTCGCTGCGGCGTTGCTCATACGGCTCTCCTTGGCTTGATGCGCTCCACGGCCCGCAACCGGGCTGACGCCGCGCGTGGGTTCTCGGCAATTTCTTCTGCGGTTGGCACCTCGGTGCCCTTGGTCAGTGTCTTCAACTCGGGCTTGTGTTCTTCAAGTTCAACGGGGAATCCCAAGGGTGCCGAAGACTTGGATCCTGCCTGGAAGACGGACTTGACGATCTTGTCTTCCAGGGAGTGGTAGGACATGACCACCACCCGACCGCCCAAGGCCGTGGAAGCCACGGCGGCAGGGACCGCGCGTTCCAGGACGTCCAACTCTTCATTGACTTCGATCCGCAGGGCCTGGAACGTACGTTTGGCAGGGTGCCCACCGCTCTTTGCAGCCGCTGCGGGAACCACGGCCCGGATCTGTTCCACGAGTTCCCCCGTGGTAGCGAACGGCTTCTGCGCACGGGCGCTGACAATCCTGTTGGCGATACGGCCGGCGAACTTCTCCTCGCCCCACTTGCGGATGATCCGCACCAGGTCTTCTTCGCTGTATTCATTGACCACATCGGCGGCCGTCTGTCCGCGGCTCGTGTCCATCCGCATGTCCAGCGGGGCATCGTAGGAGTACGCGAAGCCACGTTCGCGCTCATCAAGCTGCAGGGAGGACACACCCAGGTCCATCAGGATGCCATGCACCTCGTCGATCCCGAAATCCGCCAGGACCTCCTCGATCTCGTCATACACGGCGTGGACCAGGTCGGTCCGACCTGCGAAAGGCTCCAAGCGCGCACCTGCCAACGCCAGCGCTTCCTCGTCGCGGTCAATGCCCACGAGGTGCAGGTCCGGGAATCTTTGCAGCATGGCCTCGGAGTGTCCGCCCATGCCCAGCGTTGCATCGATGGCCACGGGCGTTTGGCCGCGCTTCCGGGCAGCCTCGAAGCCTGGAGCGAGGAGATTGATGCAGCGGTCTTTAAGGACGGGTACGTGGCGTTCCGATGTGGGCTTTGCCGCGTCTTGCTCCTCCACGCTGCCTCCTCTTTCCTCATTGGCCCTGCTGGTGGTTCTTGAACCGGATCCCCATCCGCGCCTATCGCCCCGCCGGCCTGGCTCCGGGGAAGGTGAGCCAGGAAAGCGGATCGA
This sequence comes from Paenarthrobacter sp. NPDC090522, assembly GCF_044769225.1. Classification (NCBI taxonomy): domain Bacteria; kingdom Bacillati; phylum Actinomycetota; class Actinomycetes; order Micrococcales; family Micrococcaceae; genus Paenarthrobacter; species Paenarthrobacter sp. NPDC090522. The sequence continues at coordinate 55,751 of NZ_JBIVXL010000006.1, read as the reverse complement.
TGGGCGGCTGGAGATCCCATCCAAGAACCGGTACTGCCTGTTCTGTCGGGCTAGAAGAACCCGGGCAGATTGTCATCGTCGGTCTCCGAGAAGGCGGCTTCCTTCTCGGCGAGGTACTCCTCCCAAGCTTCGGCATCCCAGATCTCAGCGCGGGTACCGGCGCCGATGACTGCCAGTTCCCTGCCGAGCCCTGCGTAAGACCGGAGCGCCGGCGGAATCGTCACGCGCCCCTGCTTGTCAGGTACCTCGTCAGAGGCTCCAGACAGAAAAACCCGAATGTAATCGCGTGCCTGCTTGGAGGACAGTGGAGCCTCCCGCATCGACTCGTGAATGCGTTCGAATTCTTTCTGGCTGAAGACGTAAATGCAGCGCTCCTGGCCCCTTGTAAGAACCAAGCCCTCAGCCAATTCCTCGCGGAACTTGGCGGGAAGTATGATCCGGCCCTTCTCATCGAGACGCGGCGAATGGGTGCCCAGAAACACCGGCCCACCGCCCCTCAATCAAGGTGCCCGCACATACCCAGCCCTGCCATTACCCTCTTATGCGCTCCACTTTACTCCACAACGCACCACAGTCAACGCACCCCGCGGCGTTTCTCCACCACTTTGAGATTCCCGAAGGCCGGAATGACGCGGAATTCGGGGCGTGGTGGGAAGTGGAGGGTTCAGGGAAGCCGCGGCGGATTCGCCTCCCCTTGTCCTACGTCGGAAAGGTCCCGCGGGCGGAATCGCGCCAGGAAGCAGCCCGACGGGAGGGAAATGGAGGGAAATCCGGAAAGGGGTGGAAAGTGGAGGGGCGGGAGCGCCCCGAGCCCGTTAAACACGAAAAGACCCTGTTCGGGTCTTATGGCGGACGCTGTTGTGGCGCTCCTTTCGGGGGCGCCACACGTCAAACTCTTGGTTTGGTAAAAGACCGGCCACTGGTGCCGGGCGTCATTTCACGCCAGAACGCTCAGTTGTCGTCGCGGCGACGCTCGTCCCAGCGCTCTTCCAGGCTGCTCATGAAGGAACTCTTGGACTTGGCCTTGCCGGGCTTGCCCTTGCGTCCCTTACCGAAGGCGGCTCCACGCAGCGTTGCGAAGTAGACGCCCGCGCCCATCACCACGAAACCGAGGACGCCCACAAATATCTGCTGGAGTGAAACTCCCACAAGCAAGAGAAGAATGCCCGCAATGGCACCCAGGACACCGATGATGACGTGTCGGGTGGACCAACTGCGAATGGGATCCGACCCCATGGTGTTGGCAAACTTCGGATCGTCCTCGTGAAGCTGCTTCTCGAGTTGCTCCAGCAGCTTCTGTTCGTGCTCCGAGAGGGGCATCCCGACCTCCTTAAGTCAGCCAGCGTCTGGACGGACCGCGGCCTTTGCGTCTGTTTCCAGAACGAACGGATCCGAGAATTGGTTCCCCATGAATTCCTGCGAAGGTAAGCAGGCTTCCCGGGGCCGATAGCTCAGGAAACAGCAGTCCAGACGATCTAAATATCTGTACTCCTTAGGATAGTTTGTCCAGCGCCGTTCTGAAAGACGGGCAAACAGCTCGAATGGAGCCCCAAGCCGCGGCTCAGGGCACCTCGGGAGGCTTGCCGGGCTCGAGCAACCGTGCCGGAAGCAGTGTCTTGGAGCCAAACCGCTCGGCAACCCGGTCCAACGCCTGCTCGGCCGCCCGCCAATTGTCGTCCCGGCGATCAAAACTGAGCTGCATGGACGTTTGGCCGGCAGCCTCCAATTGCTCCGCGCGGACGCCCACCAGTCTGACACTCAGTGGACGTGTCCCCAGCGAGTCCAGGAGCTGGACAGCTACCTGGTAAATGAGCTGGGCGCTGTCCATGGGAGTCTGCACGGTCCTGCTGCGGGTCACAGTGGAGAAGTCCGAATAACGCAGTTTCAGGGCCACCGTACGTGTCAGCATTCCGGCGCTGCGCAGCCGTCCGGCGACACGGTGCGACAACCTGAGCAACTCCCTGTTAAGCAGTGAAGGATCCGCCGTGTCCGTGGTGAAGGTCTCCTCGGCTCCGATGCTCTTTTCAAGCCGGGTAGGAGTCACCGGGCGGGGGTCCACACCCATGGACAGCCGATGCACGTGTTCGCCGCTGGCACCCAGAACCTTCTTGAGTGATGCGCGCGGAGTAGCGGCGACGTCGGCCACCGTCCGGATCCCGAGGCGCGCCAGGACTTCCGCGGTTTTTCCGCCGACGCCCCACAGCGCATTCACCGGCAAACTGTGCAGGTAGGCCACCGTGTCCGCGGCGTCGATCTTCAGGATGCCGTCCGGCTTGCAGCGCGTTGATGCGATCTTGGCCACGAATTTGGTCCCGGCAATTCCCACCGATGCAGTGATGCCGAGTTCGGACTGTACGCGACGGCGGATCAGGTGGCCGATCTCCAGCGGCGGACCCAATCGACGGATGGCTCCTCCCACATCCAGGAAGGCCTCGTCCACGCTCAGCGGCTCGACGAGATCCGTGATGGAAGCGAAGATGTCCATGATCTGCCCGGAAACCTCGTAGTACAGCTTGTGGCGGGGTTGGATGATAACGGCAGCCGGACACATCCTCATGGCTATGGCCATGGGCATGGCTGACTTCACTCCCGTTGCGCGGGCTTCGTAGGACGCGGAGAGAACCACGGAGCGTTCGGCGGGGAATCCAACAATGACCGGCTTGCCCCGCAGGTCCGGCCGGTTCCGGAGTTCCACTGAAACAAAAAAGGCGTCCATGTCCACATGCAGGATGCTGGTGCGCCGAAGTTCGCGCAGGGCGTCCGCAGCACTGCGGGCCGACCCGTGGTCCGTTTCCGCGCCGCCGCCAACTGCATCCTGCCTCACAACGGCAATACTATGCCCGGCCACTGACTAAACTGGAGGAACGCCCCGGCGTCAGCCAACGGAAGGATACCCCTGTGAAGCTCCCTGGAACTGCCCACGTGCGAGGACTTGCCCTGATCGCAATCACCGTCGCCCTGGCGGTTTCCGCCTGCACCCCTGCCCCCCAGGGGTCCGCTGCTCCTTCGGCCTCCAGCTCTTCCGCCTCAGCGGCCCCCGCGTCCTCCACGCCTACAGCAAGCACCACGGGATCCCCTGCCAGCAGTCCGGCCACGGCTGCCCCCAGCGCCACTGCCACTGTCGGAGCGTTGGTTGAAGGCTTCCCCCAGCAACTGATTCCGGTGATGCCAAAAACTTCCGTCCGTTCCAGCAGCTTCGACAAGACGGCGTCCCCGGCCACGGTGGCCTTGGTCGGAACCGTCAAGGCTCCGCCGGAAGGCGTGGTGGACTACTACAAGGCATCCTTGGAGGCCCAGGGCTTCAAAGCAGTTCCCGGATCCGGAACGGTGGGCAACGTCACCTCGATCGACTTCATCCGGGGTGACGGCGAAACAGTTAATCTTTCTGTCCGCCAGAAGGAAGGCGTCTCCACCTTTACCATCGGCGCCAACGTGGCGGCCGGTTCCGTCAAGTGACCGGGCACGTGCAACAGCTCCAGGCGGAACAGTCCCGGTTCATCCTGGGCGTGGCGGACCATCTCGAAGCCTTCCTGTCCTCACAGCAGGACATCATGGCGACAGTGTCCCCCGACGTGGAGCCCCTGCTGGGCTCAATCTCGAGCCTGGTCACGGGCGGCAAGCGGCTGCGTGCCCTCATGTGCTATTGGGGTTGGCGGGGGGCCGGCGGCGCCGAAAACCACCAGGACATCCTGACGGCAGGCTGCGCCCTGGAACTCTTCCAGGCTGCCGCCTTGATCCACGACGACATCATCGACCGTTCAGACACCCGCCGCGGTGGCCCCAGTGTGCACAAGCGATTCAGCCAACTGCACGAGGTCAACGGCTGGGCCCTGGACAACGAACGGTTCGGCCAGGCAGCCGCCATCCTGACCGGAGACCTTTGCCTCTCCTTCAGTGAAGAATCGTTTACCCGGATCGGCCCCAGGGCGGCGGCCGGTACCCAGGCCCGGTCCATCTTCAACCTCATGCGGGCCGAAGTGATGGCCGGACAGTACCTGGACATCCTTGAGGAAGTGGCCGGTCCGGTCCGGGAGCGTGCGGGATCAGTGGATCGGGCCAAGGCGATCATCCGTTACAAGTCTGCCAAGTATTCAACAGAGCATCCCCTTGCGCTGGGCGGCGCCCTCGCCGGCGCACCCGCGGAATTGCTCAGGGGCTACTCGGCCTTCTCCTTGCCACTGGGCGAGGCCTTCCAAATGCGTGACGATGTCCTGGGCGTGTTCGGCGATCCGGAAACCACTGGCAAACCTGCCGGCGACGACCTCCGCGAAGGCAAACGTACGGTCCTGGTGGGATTTGCCATCAATATGGCGTCCGCTGCAGACGCGGCCCACGTAGACCAACTCCTGGGAAAGCAGGACCTCAGCGCGGAGGAAGTTGACCGCATCCGTCACATTATTGTCGAATGCGGCGCCTTGGACGCCACTGAGTCGCTCATTGCGGAACTCAGCGACCAGGCATTCGCGGCGCTCGAACAGCTGCCTCTGGCGGAATTGCCGCTTTCAGCGCTCCGCCATCTGGCTGAGGCGGCCGTTAGCCGCGCGGCCTGACCCATCAGGCAAGGTACTTAAAAGGAATCGACGGCGGTGTGGCACCGCCGTCGATTCCTTTTGTTTGGTCCTGCTACCAGGCCAGGGATTGGGCCCTGCGCCTGATTTCCGTCTTTCGTCCTTCACGCAGTGCATCAATGGGACGTCCGCGCAGGGACTCATCCGGCGTGAACAGCCAGACAATCAATTCCTCGTCGCTGTAGCCCGCATCGCTGAGGACGGCAACGGTCCCCTTAAGGCTGTCCACGACGTGTCCATCCTGGATAAACAGTGCCGGGATGGAACGGATATTCCGTTCACCCCGCCTGACGGCCACCATCGCGCGCTCGTCGAGCAGTCCGTGGACTTTGGTGATGGTGACATCCAACAACTCGGCGACATCGGGCAGGGGCAGCCAGTCGGTTACAAGGTTTTCAAGATTACTCACGGATCAAGGGTGCCATGACGCCCCACCTCCCGCCTAGCCGAATGCTTTCAGGGAGCGGACATTCCTGTTTCAGCCTCCACGGCTTTCCCGCCTGATTTCGTCAATCGCGAGGAATTGTTGTGCCGAAGGAATAAGTATGAGAGATTCACTTTGATCACACTTGCACCATTGATAACAACTGCATCATTGATAACATCAGTAACATTGGTAACAGCGGCAATACCCAACCATCCCCCGCTGCCGAGATGAGGACTCACTTCATGACCACGCCCCGCTCGACGAAACGAACCATGAGCATGCCCGTCATCGCGGCAACCACGGCTGCGCTTCCTGCAGTGGTGTTGTCCTCGCTTGCAGTGGCCCAGCCCGCCACGGCAGCCCCGTTGCCGCAGCCGCGCAAGATTCCGGCTACGCTGGCCGCCGCGATCCAGGCCCAGGCTGCCCAGGCCGCACATGTCATCCCCGCGCAGTCCGTCGCGTCAGCGCTTCCCGCAGCGCTGCGCCCCATGGCACCGTCCGTCCCGGACACATACAAGATCGTCAGGGGCGACACCATCAGTGCCATTGCCCACCGGTTCAGCCTGGACACCAACGAGGTGTTGAAGCTGAACAAGCTCACGGCCACCACGTTGATCTATCCGGGCCAAACCATCCAGCTCAAGGGCACGGCGCCCGCGGCCACTCCCGCTCCGGCACCTGCCGCTGCGCCTACCCCGGCTGCCTCATCGGATGCTGCTGCGACGTACACAGTGGTGTCCGGCGACACCCTGGGGGCCATTGCGGCCCGGCATGGAGTTCCCCTGTCCAGCATCTTCAGCTGGAACAACCTCAACGGAAGTTCCATCATCTACCCCGGCCAGAAGATCAAGGTCAGCGCTGGTTCCTCCGCACCCGCCCCGTCCGCTCCAGCACCTGCCCCGGCTCCATCCGCGCCGGCGTCGGGCTCCGGCACCTACACCATCAAGGCCGGTGACACCCTCAGCTCCATCGCGTCCCGGCAGGGCGTCTCCCTGTCCGCGCTCATGAGCGCCAACAACGTCACCGCCACCACGGTCATCTACCCCGGCCAGAAGCTGACCATTCCGGGAAGCAACAGCCTGGCGCCGGCGTCGAGCACCACGCCTCTGGTGCCCAGTTCCTTCCTTGGCTTCACTTACCCGCCCGCGGTGGTGAGTTCGGCAAACGAAAACAAGGCCCTGCTCAACGCTTCACCGGTGCCCAGCCGCGCCGAAATGAAGACGATCGTGGCGGACACTGCCCGTCGCATGGGGGTGAGCCCTTCGCTGGCCTTGGCTTTTGCGGAACAGGAATCCGGTTTCGACCAGCGCGCTGTCTCTCCCGCCAACGCCATCGGCACCATGCAGGTCATCCCGTCGTCGGGCGAGTGGGCCTCGGACCTGGTAGGACGAAAACTGAACCTCCTGGACCCCTATGACAACGCCACTGCCGGCGTGGCCATCATCCGCGCCCTGGTTGCCACGTCCAAGGACCTGGACACCGCCATCGCCGGTTATTACCAAGGTCAGTACTCGGTGAGCAAGTACGGCATGTATGACGACACCAAGAGATATGTGGAGTCGATCAAGGCCCGCCAGCGCACCTTCGCCTGAGAGCCCTGCCAAGCACGTGAAGAGGCCCGGATTCCGCTGGAATTCGGGCCTCTTCCACGCCTCGATTAGGATCGTATGGTGCAAGAACCTCAGCAGGACCACCTGATCGGAACAACCGTGGACGGGCGCTACCTGGTGCGCTCACGCCTCGCGAGAGGCGGAATGTCCACGGTCTACTTGGCGACGGACCAGCGCTTGGAACGCGATGTGGCCCTCAAAGTCCTGCACCCCCACCTGGCCAATGACCAGACTTTCCTGGAACGCCTGAGCCGCGAGGCCAAGGCAGCCGCAAGCTTGTCCCACCCCCACGTGGTGGGTGTCCTGGACCAAGGCGAAGACGGCCACATCGCCTATCTGGTGATGGAATACGTCAAAGGCCACACGCTCCGCGATGTGTTGGACGAGCAAGGCGCCCTCCCTCCCCGGCTGGCCCTGGCCCTGATCGATCCGGTCATTGAGGGACTCGCGGCAGCCCACGGGTCCGGCCTCATCCACCGGGACGTCAAGCCCGAGAATGTGCTCATTGCCGACGACGGCCGGATCAAGGTGGGCGACTTTGGACTGGCCCGCGCCGTCACCGCTACCACCAGCACCGGCGCCCTGATCGGCACCGTCGCGTATCTGGCACCCGAACTGGTACTGGGTAAGGCCGCAGATGCCAGGAGCGACATTTACTCGGCCGGGATCATGCTCTACGAGATGCTGACGGGCAAGCAGCCGTACGCCGGCGACTCCCCCATCCAGGTGGCCTACCAGCACGTCAACTCCGCGGTGTCACGGCCTTCCGAGGCCGCCCCCGGACTGGCCCAGGACCTGGACGAACTGGTTCAGTGGTGCACGGCGGTGGACGCCGAGAACCGGCCAGTGGACGGGACCGCGCTGTTGTCCGAGCTCCGCCATATCCGCACCTCGCTCAGTGACGAGCAACTCGACCACAAGCAAGCGTCCTCGAACGGGCCTCTTCCGGCGACGGCCCCGGTGCCCTACGGGGAGCACCCAACGGAGGCCATCCCGGCCACGTCTTCGCCTACGGAGTTCATTTCCCACCAGAGCAACCCAACAACCGTGATGGCCTCGGCCGCTTCCCAGGGACGCGCCACCATACCCGGCGTTGACGATCCCGTCCGCACGCCCGGGAAACGGGAAGCCAAACGGCTTGAAAAGCAGGAAGCCAAGGACCGGGCCAGGGCGGCGGCCACCCCGGTCCGGCCCCTCCGCGAGGGGAATCCGCGGCGCCGTGGGGTGATCTGGGCGATCGTGATCGTCATCCTGGCGCTCCTGGCAGGTTCCGCGGGATGGTTCTTCGGCATGGGTCCGGGATCTCCCGGCACCGTCCCGGATGTCAAGAACAAGACCGTTGCCGAAGCGCAGCAACTCCTGCGCACGGCCGGATTCCAATCGGAACCGCAGGACGTCTTCGACGACGACATCAAGGCCGGCCTCACTGTGGGAACCAAGCCCGAATCCGGTGCGCAGGTGAGGAAGTTCCAGCCCATCACGCTCTTCGTGTCCAAGGGCGCCCAACTGTTCGCGCTTCCCGGGCTGACAGGCGGAACGCTCGATGACGCCAAGAACGCCCTCAACACCGCGCAAATGGCCTTGGGCAACGTTACCCAGGCCTTCGACGACAAGGCACCTGCCGGCGTCGTCCTCGCACAGGACCCGGCCAAAGGCACCGAAGTCCGGCATGGCACGCCTGTAGCACTGGTTGTCTCCAAGGGTCCGCAGCCCATCCCGGTGCCGGATGTCAAAGGCCAGCCGCAGGACGCCGCCGTCAAGGCGATCCAGGACGCCGGGCTGAAGGCCGTGATCGCGCCGGAAACCGTAAACGACAAGACCGTGCCCAAGGGATCGGTCGTGACGCAGTCCCCTGCCAACGGAACCCTCATCAAGGGCGACTCTGTGACGCTGACCGTTTCCAAGGGGCCCAAGTTGGTCAAGGTGCCCAGCTTTGTAGGCAAGCAGGCCAAGGACGCCCGGAAGCAGCTCGAGGATCTGGGTTTCGAGGTCAAAGTCAATGAGATCCTGGGCGGTTTCTTCGGTACGGTCCGGGACCAGAACCCGGTCAACAGCGAGGTTCCCGAGGGTTCCCTCATCACGCTGACCGTGGTCTAGGAGACCAACCAAGCATAAAAAGACGCGGCCCGGAAAATCCGGACCGCGCCTTTTTCGTAGGGGGACGTCTACCGCTTGGCGAGGGCTCCTGCCACCAGGAAAGCCATCTCCAAGGACTGCATGTGGTTCAGCCGCGGGTCGCAGACCGACTCATAGCGGTCCAGGAAGGCATCCTGGTCGATCGGGTCGGCGCCGCCGAGGCACTCGGCGACGTCGTCGCCGGTCATCTCCACGTGCAGGCCACCCGGAACGGTTCCGAGGGCGTGGTGGACCTCGAAGAACCCGCGGACCTCGTCAATGACGTCGTCGAAGTTGCGGGTCTTGTAGCCGTTGGGCGAGGTGACGGTGTTGCCGTGCATCGGGTCGGTCACCCAGAGCACCTGGGCGCCGGAAGCCGTGACACGCTCGACGACGGCGGGCAGCTTTTCGCGGATGTTCTTGGCGCCCATGCGGGTAATGAAGGTCAGGCGGCCCGATTCGCGGTTCGGGTCCAGCTTGTCGATCAGGCGCAGGGCGTCGTCTCCGCTGGTGGTGGGGCCGAGCTTGACGCCGATCGGGTTGCGGACACGGGACAGGAAGTCCACGTGTGCGTGGTCCAGTTCACGGGTCCGCTCGCCGATCCACAGGAAGTGTGCCGACGTGTCATACGGAAGTCCCGTGCGCGAGTCGATGCGGGTCAGCGCACGCTCGTAGTCCAGGAGGAGTGCCTCGTGGCTCGCGAAGAATTCCACTCGCTTGAGTGCCTCGAAGTCGGCGCCGCAGGAGTCCATGAACTTGATGGCGCGGTCGATGTCACGGGCCAGGGATTCATAGCGGGCGTGGGCCGGGTTTTCCGTGAAGCCCTTGTTCCACTGGTGGACCAGGCGAAGATCAGCGAAACCGCCCTGCGTGAAAGCCCTGATCAGGTTCAGCGTGGAAGCCGAGGTGTGGTAGGCCTGAAGCATTCTTCCGGCGTCGTGGGCGCGGGACTCCGGAGTGAAGTCGTAACCGTTGACGATGTCTCCGCGGTACGCGGGCAGGGTGACGCCGTTGCGGGTTTCGTCGTTCGAGGACCGCGGCTTGGCGAACTGGCCGGCCATCCGGCCCATCTTGATGACGGGCATCGCGGCACCATAGGTCAGGACCACTGCCATCTGGAGGATCGTCTTGACGCGGGCGCTGATCTTGTCGGCAGTGGCAGCCTCGAAGGTTTCGGCGCAGTCGCCACCTTGCAGGAGGAAAGCCTTCCCCTGCGCGGCAGCGGCCAAGCGGTCCCGGAGGACGTCTACTTCACCGGCGAAAACCAGGGGCGGAACGATCGACAACTCCCTGACGGAGGCCTTGAAGACCTCTGCGTCGGCCCAGGAAGGCTGCTGCGAGATGGGCAGGTCACGCCAGGCATCGAGTCCGGGATAGTTCGCGGCACCGCTCTGGGCGGTGCTGGCAAGCGGATCTGCTACAGATGGTGCGGTGTTCGCGGTTAGCTCAGTCACCCTACAAGAGTAGTAGCCCGGGCGGGTCTTGGGGCACAGCATCCGTAACCCATCCTGCCGGATGCGTCACAGTGCCCTGCCGGAGGGGCCGATGCCACTGCCCGGCTCCTCCCGGTCTTCCGCTATCCCACCCGGAGCTTCCTCTGCCGCTTCGACTTTCTGAACCGGCTCCGGGCCCTTGCCGGCCAGCCTTGCCTTCACCACTGCCGCATACTCATCCACATATTCCTGACCGGACAACCTCATGAGTTCATACATGATTTCGTCAGTGACGGCCCGCTGGATGTGCCGGTCTTCCTCCATGCCGTAGTACCGGCTGAAGTCCATGGGTTGCCCAAAGATCAAGCCGATCCGACGGATGTTAGGCAGCCTCTTTCCAATGGGCTGCACCTTTTCCGTTCCGATCATGGCCACCGGCACCACGGGAACCCGTGTCTGCAGGGCCAGGCGGGCGACACCCACTTTGCCACGGTAGAGCCGGGCATCCGGACTGCGTGTCCCCTCGGGATAGATCCCCAGCAGCCCGCCGGCGGCCAGGACATCCTTGCCTGCCTGCAGCGACGTCTCCGAGGCCGCGCCGCCCGACCGGTCCATGGGCAACTGGTTGCTCAACCTGAAGAAAAGCGCCGTCAACCTGCCTTTGATGCCCTTGCCCGTGAAGTACTCCGATTTGGCCAGGAAGACCACAGGCCGGTGCACCATCAACGGAAGGAAGATCGAGTCCGAAAATGACAGGTGGTTCGATGCCAGGATGGCGGCACCGTCCGCTGGAACGTTGTCCAGGCCTTTGACCCAGGGCCTGAACAGGAGTTTGACGATGGGACCGAGGAAGATCCTCTTCATGACCCAATAGAACACGGTTGTCCTCTCACGGCCGATGGCAGATGCCCTCCCGGCTGCGGCCAGGATTCAACAGCAACCCTACTCCAGTGAGAAATGCCCGGAACAGTGACACGATGGAGCCATGACGGAACCACATCAAGCGGCGGCCCCACTGGCTTTCCACCACCCGGGCCACGGGGAAAACGCCTCCACGGGTATCGCCATCTGCCATGGATTCACCGGTAGTCCCCAGAGCGTACTCCCCTGGGCGGAGTACTTGGCGGATCGGGGCTTCGCCGTCTCGGTGCCGCTTCTCCCGGGACATGGAACCAACTGGCGGGATCTTGCCACGACCCGCTGGCAGGACTGGTACAGGGCTTTCGAAAGGAGCTACCTGGATCTCGCCGGACAAACCAATGCCTGCTTCGTTGCCGGACTCTCCATGGGCGGGGCCGTCGCCCTGCGCGTGGCTTCACTCCACCCTGTTCCAGGCCTGGTGTTGGTCAACCCCGGTTTGAGCTTCTATGACCGCCGGGTGCGCTACGTGGGTGCCCTGAAGTACGTCATGCGCACCACGTCCCCCATTGAGGAAGAGAAACCGACAGCGGCCGCCACGGAGGACGGCGACTATTCGAAGACGCCGTTGCAGTCCGTCCACGAACTCAAGAAGCTTTTCAGGCACGCGACGCGCGCCTTGCCCCAGGTCCACGCACCCGCGTTGGTGTTCAAGTCGGCTGTGGACGGCGTCATCCCGCCAAGTTCCGTGGCCACGATTGCCAAGCACCTGGATCCGTCCCGGCTCCGGGTGGTCTCCCTCCCCGGCAGTGGACATGTGGCCACCTTGGATGTGGATGCCCCCACTATTTTTGAAGAATCCGCTCAGTTTTTCCGCCGTCATGCCGGCGACAGAGTAGCCTCGGAGACATCATGAACAAGCTTCCCGATTCTGCTCCGTTCCGCAGCGCCTCCATGGGCTCCGGACCCCGCATTGGCGTGGTCATGTCCCACGGATTCACCGGAAGCCCCCGCAGCATCAGGCCGTGGGCGGAGCACTTGGCGGACGCCGGTTATGCCGTCAATCTTCCGCTGTTGCCCGGCCACGGGACCACGTGGCAGGACATGGCCACGCGCTCCTGGCACGAGTGGCACCGGGCAGTGGACCACGCCTATCTGGAACTTGCCGAAGAGTGCGACTACGTCTTCGCCGCAGGACTGTCCATGGGCGGCACCTTGGCCTTGCGGATCGCCGCCACCCGACCTGTGGCGGGCACCATCGTGGTCAACCCGGGGATGGTGCTGGATGATCCCCGCGCAGTGATCGTGGGCGCGTTGAAGTACGTCCTGAAAAGCACACCGGCGATCGCCAACGACATCCTCAAACCGGACCAGGACGAGGGCGCCTATCCGCGGACGCCGGTTGCGGCAGCCCACCAGTTGAAACTGATGTACAAGGACACGGTGCGCCTCCTCCCCCGGATCAACGCCCCTGTCCGGGTGTTCCGTTCAACGGTTGACAACATCGTGTCCGACGCCAGCCTGGCCATCCTGCAATCGCGGGTACAGGCCAACGTGGATGTCAGCTACCTCAGGAACAGCTACCATGTGGCAACCCTCGACAACGACGCTCCGGAAATTTTCTCGGGCACTGTTGGGTTCATCCAGAAAACCCTGGCGGCACTGGCCGGCAGCGGGCCATCGCTCGAAAAGGATAAAGCCAATGAACAGGCCTGATCCCAACTCAGCCGACCAAAGCGCCAATAAGGACGACGACGCCGTATGGCTGGACCTGGTAGCACGCCTGGAGGCGACCGAATCTTCGCCTTCGGACGCGGAACCCGCGGGCGCCCCGGATCCCGGAGCCGACCGTAAATCCTTCCAGGATTTCGACCCGCTGGGCCTCTCGGCTCCGGGTGCAGGGCAGGACGCACCAGGCACTGATGCACCTCGCCAGCGGCATGGTTCCGGTTTCCCCTCAGGTCCCCGGGACTACGATGTGGCCGACGACGACGGCGCCTTCGTTCCGGAGGAACCGCCGAGCCTGGCGGGAACGGAGCCGCTGACCATGCTGGCGTGGTTCGGCGCCGTCGGAGGCCCGCTCGCCCTGTTGTTCACGGCCATGTTCTGGCGCTCGGCACCCTTGGCAGCGATCCTGGGGATCGTGGCAGCCTTTGTTGCCTCGGTGGTCTACCTCATCATGCGGCTTCCGCGCGAAAAGAACGAGGACGACGACGGCGCACGCATCTAGGCGCGCAGCCTCCTGCGGTTGAATGCCTAGCTGTGAGCGCGTCCGCTGACCCGCGACAGATCGGCTGCGCCAATCATCCCGGCCCGCGGCCCCAGCGCAGCGAGTTCGATCCGGGCCATCGGCCGGAAGCCGCGTCCAGTCAGGTTCTTGGCGAACGCCGCCCTCGCCGGATCGGCCAGGAGATCGCCGGCGTCGCACAATCCGCCGCCAATGACGAACATACCCGGGTCCAAGGCCGCTGCGAGATTGGCGAGCCCAAGGCCAAGCCACTCACCCTGATCGGCAATAAGTTCCTTGGAAGTGGCGTCACCGTTCAGTGCCAACGTGGTCACTGCAGCTCCGGTGATGCTGTCCGCCACGCCGCCGGCCTTTTCAAGGAGGCCCCGGCCCTCGGGTGAGTTGGTCTTGACGAGTTGCCTGGCTTCACGGCCCAGGGCATTGCCTGAAGCGTACTGTTCCCAGCAGCCCCGGTTTCCGCATTCACAGCGGTGGCCGCCGGGGAAGATGATCTGGTGGCCGAACTCGCCGGCCACGCCAAAGCGGCCGCGCTCCACGCGGCCGTCCATCACCATGGCGCCGCCGATCCCGGTGCCCAGGGTGATGCACACCAGGCGGCTCTCTCCTTGGCCGGCGCCAAAGCGCCATTCCGCCCACGCGGCGGCATCGGCGTCGTTGGTCAACAGGACCGGGCGCCGCAAGAGGTTCTGGAGGCTTTCGCGCAGGGGCTCGTTGCGCCAGGCCAGATGCGGGCTGAACAGGACCGTTCCGCCGTCGAGGTCCATCCATCCGGCGGCCCCAATACCCACGGAAGCGATCCGGTGATCGGCACTGAGCTCGTCTACCAGTTCCACGATGGTCCGCTCGACGGCCCGGGCATCGGCCCCCGGAGTGGCACGGCGGGCTTCGGCCAGCACCCGGCCGTCGGCGTCGATCACGCCGGCGGCCACCTTGGTTCCGCCGATGTCGATGCCGATGGCCAGCCCACGCCGGCCAAGGTGGCTGCGGCGGGCGCCCCACGGAACGTCTTTCCCACCGGCAACAGGAGGCCGGAGCCGGGGACGCGAGCTTGACCGAATTTGAGGCATCCCCTCATCCTATTCCGCTGCCCCGGGCAGCCCGGCATCGGGCGTCGATCGTGGCGCCAAGTTGCCCAAAATGGCGGGCGATCCGTAAAGTTACTCGCCAGTAGGTGAAATCGGACACACCTCCATGAGTGGGCATACTAGAGTGGACAGTGCCCCTTGTGGCCCGTGGATATCAAAGGAGCTGCCGTGCGTGAAATCAGTGTTCCTCCCCTCGTCAATGTCGCCCCCGAAACCAATATCACGGACTTCGTTGTCCGGGAGGCCGCGAAGGCATCCAACCCCGCACTGTTTTCCAAGCTGGACAGCCAAGGCCAATGGCAGGACATCCGCGCCACCGATTTCCTCGCCGACGTCAAAGCCTTGGCCAAGGGCCTGATCGCCAGCGGCGTAGGCGCGGGCGACCGCGTGGGCATCATGTCCCGCACCCGCTACGAATGGTCCCTGGTGGACTTTGCCATCTGGTTCGCCGGCGCCGTCTCCGTGCCGATCTACGAGACATCCTCGCCGTCGCAGGTGGCTTGGAACCTGGGTGATTCAGGAGCCGTGGCAGCGTTCGGCGAAGCCGCCCATCACGAGGACATCATCCGGCAGGCCGTCGCTGCCGAGGACATCAGCACTGTCACCAACGTCTGGCAGCTCGAAGGATCCGGGCTGGACGCCCTTCGCGCCGCCGGGGCTGACGTCAGCGATGACGAGCTGGAAACCCGCCGCTCCGCGGCCGGCCTCTCCGACCTCGCCACCATCATCTACACCTCCGGCACCACAGGCCGCCCCAAGGGCTGCGAACTGACCCACGGCAACTTCGTGGAACTTTCCGAGAATGCCCGTGCAGCACTCGGCGAGATCATCAACGAGTCGGGGAAGACCATCATGTTCCTTCCGCTGGCACACGTCTTCGCCCGTTTCATTTCCGTCCTGGCGGTAGCCGGCGGCGTCCAAGTTGCGCACACCCCGGATATCAAGAACCTCCTCGGCGATCTCCAGAGCTTCCAGCCGACGTTCATCCTCGCCGTACCCCGCGTCTTCGAAAAGGTCTACAACTCGGCACTGACCAAGGCAGAGGACGGCGGAAAGGGTGCCATCTTCCACCGTGCGGTGGACACCGCGATCGAGTACTCCAAGGCACGCCAGTCCGGCTCCTTGGGATTCGGCCTCAAGATCAAACACGCGGTCTTCGACAAGCTCGTGTATGGCAAGCTCCGCGCGGCCATGGGCGGGCATGTTGCCCACGCAGTTTCGGGAGGAGGCCCGCTCGGCGAACGCCTTGGCCACTTCTTCCAAGGCATTGGCCTCCAGATCCTGGAAGGCTACGGCCTCACCGAAACCACGGCACCGATCTCGGTGAACACGCCGTCGATGATCAAGATCGGCACAGTGGGAGCGCCGCTTCCGGGCAACGCGGTCAAGATTGCGGACGACGGCGAGATCCTCACCAAAGGCGTCTGCGTGATGCGCGGCTACTACAAGCGCGAGGACCTCACCGACGAGACCTTCGTTGATGGCTGGTTCCGGACCGGAGACATCGGTGAACTGGACAGCAACGGCTTCCTGAAGATTACCGGCCGCAAGAAGGAAATCATTGTCACCGCCGGTGGCAAGAACGTGGTCCCGGCACTCCTTGAGGACCAGATCCGGGCAGATGCACTGGTCTCCCAAGTGCTCGTGGTGGGCGACAACCGCCCGTTCATTGGGGCTTTGGTGACCCTCGATGAGGAAGCCCTGCCGGGCTGGCTTGAACGCCACGGACTCCCGGGTTCCACCACCCTGGAAGAAGCAACTGACAACGCCGTAGTGAAGGCAGCAGTCCAGAAACTCATCAGCAAGGCCAACCAGTCCGTCTCGCAGGCCGAGGCGATCAAGTCGTTCCGGATCGTTCCCTCGGACTTTACCGAGGCGTCCGGCCATTTGACTCCTTCGCTCAAGGTCAAGCGCGCACAGGTCATGAAGGACTTCGACACGGTGATCGAGGATATGTACTCGGCACCGAGGGCCTCCTAGGACCTCCCGGTAAAAAGTCCATAGCAGCAAAGAACCCCGCCAGGAGAATTTCCCGACGGGGTTCTTTCAGTTCAGTGGCTAGCCGACCACGAGCAGCAAATCGCCGCCTTGGACCTGCTCCACCGCGGAGATGGCGAGGCGGGAAACCGTTCCTGCCACGGGTGTGGTGATTGACGCTTCCATCTTCATGGCCTCGATGGTGGCGACGGTATCGCCGGCCTTGACTTCATCGCCAACCTTCACGGTCACCGTGACGGCACCGGCGAACGGTGCCGCGACCTGACCCGGCTGGGCGGGATCGGCCTTCTCGGCGGCCTTGACGTTGCTCACCACGGAACGGTCGCGGACAACCACCGGACGGGACTGTCCGTTGAGCGTGCACATCACCGTACGCATGCCCTTTTCATCGGCTTCGGAAACAGCTTCCAGCTGAGCGATGAGCCGGACGCCCTTCTCCAGTTCGATGATGTGCTCTGCACCGCGCTGCAGGCCGTAAAGGTAGTCGCGCGTATCAAGGACAGAGATGTTGCCGTACGTGTCAACGCTCTTCTGGTAGTCCTTGGTGGGACCGGCGAACAGGAGACGGTTAAGCGTCTGCTGGCGGGTCCTGGAATCCGCTTTCAGCGCGGCGCTGTCCTCTGCGCTGATCTCGACGTCGCGCACCTTCACACTGCGGCCTTGGAGGGCCTTGGTGCGGAACGGCTCGGGCCAGCCTCCGGGAGGATCACCGAGTTCGCCGGAGAGGAAACCGATGACGGAATCCGGAATGTCGTAGTTCTGCGGGTTCTCGTTGAAGTCGGCAGGATCGGCGTTCAGTCCCACCAAGTGCAGGGCGAGGTCACCCACCACCTTGGACGACGGGGTCACCTTGACGAGGCGGCCAAGGATCCGGTCGGCAGCCGTGTACATGTCCTCGATGGCCTCGAACTGCTCACCGAGGCCCAGGGCGATCGCCTGCTGCCTGAGGTTGGAGAGCTGGCCACCCGGGATTTCGTGCTGGTAAACCCGGCCTGTGGGGCCCGGAAGGCCGGACTCGAAGGGCGCGTACACACGGCGCACGGCTTCCCAGTACGGTTCGAAGGCCCCCACGTTCTCCAGGCTGAGGCCTGTGTCCCGCGGCGTATTGGCCAAGGCTGCCACGAGGGCAGAAGCTGCCGGCTGGCTCGTCGTACCAGCGAGCGAAGCGGCTGCAACGTCGACGGCGTCCACACCGGCGTCGACAGCGGCGAGCAGCGTTGCAAGCTGTCCTCCGGCGGTGTCGTGCGTGTGCAGGTGGACCGGGAGGTCGAACCGCTCGCGCAGCGCGGAAACCAGCTTGGCCGCCGCGGCCGGACGCAACAGGCCGGCCATGTCCTTGATCGCGAGGATGTGGGCACCGGCGTCGACGATCTTCTGGGCGAGATCCAGGTAGTAGTCGAGCGTGTACAGCTTCTCTTCGGGGTCAAGCAGGTTGCCGGTGTAGCAGAGAGCCACCTCGGCGACTGCCGTCCCCGTGGCACGGACGGCGCGGATGGCAGGAGCCATCTGGTTCACGTCGTTCAGCGCGTCGAAAATGCGGAAAATGTCGATGCCGGTGGCAGCGGCTTCGTTGACGAACGCTTCCGTGACTTCTTCCGGGTACGGTGTGTAGCCAACGGTATTCCGGCCGCGGAGCAGCATCTGGATACACGTGTTGGGCAGTGCCTGGCGCAAAGCAGCCAAGCGGTCCCATGGGTCTTCGCCGAGGAAGCGAAGCGCGACGTCGTACGTGGCTCCACCCCAGGCTTCGACGGAAAGCAGTTCCGGCAGCAAAGCCGTGACCGCAGGGCCGGCAGCAACGAGATCGCGGGTGCGCACGCGGGTGGCCAGGAGGGACTGGTGGGCATCACGGAACGTGGTGTCCGTGACGGCGAGGGCCTGCTGTTCGCGAAGGGCCTTGGCGAAACCTTCCGGACCAAGTTCCTGGAGGCGCTGACGTGAACCCGAGGTGGGCACTGGGCCATCGATAACCGGCAACTTGTCGGCCGGGTCCGACTGGACCGTCAGTTCCCCGTTGGGCTTGTTCACCGTGACGTCTGCCAGCCAGGTCAAGAGCTTGGTGCCACGGTCCGCCGAAATGTGGGACTTGAGCAGTTCGGGGCGCTTGTCGATGAAGTCAGTGGCCACGTTGCCGGCGTTGAAGTCCGGGTCCGCCAGGACAGCCTGCAGGAACGGGATGTTGGTGGATACGCCGCGGATACGGAATTCGGCGAGGCCGCGGCGGGCGCGGGCGACTGCAGCCGGGTAGTCACGTCCGCGGCAGGTGAGCTTGACCAGCATCGAGTCGAAGTGAGGGCTGATCTCGGCACCGGAGTAAACGGTACCGCCGTCGAGCCTGACACCGGCGCCACCGGCCGACCGGTAGCCGGTGATCTTTCCGACGTCCGGACGGAAACCGTTCGCGGGGTCCTCGGTGGTGATGCGGCACTGCAGTGCGGCGCCTTTGATCGCGACGGTTTCCTGGCTCAGCCCAAGATCGGCGAGGGTCTCGCCCGAGGCAATGCGCATCTGGGCCTGGACCAGGTCCACGTCCGTGATCTCTTCGGTGACCGTGTGCTCAACCTGGATGCGGGGGTTCATCTCGATGAAGACATGCTGGCCTGCGCGGGCACCCTCGGTGTCCACCAGGAACTCGACGGTTCCGGCGTTGACGTAGTTCAGCGCCTTCGCGAAAGCGACTGCGTCGCGGTAAAGGGCCTGGCGGATGTTTTCGTCCAGGTTCGGCGCCGGAGCGATTTCCACCACCTTCTGGTGGCGGCGCTGCAGCGAACAGTCACGTTCGAAGAGGTGCATGACGTTGCCCTCGGCGTCGGCAAGGATCTGCACTTCGATGTGGCGGGGACGCAGCACGGCCTGTTCAAGGAACATCGTGGGATCGCCGAAGGCGGCATCTGCCTCGCGCATGGCGGACTGAAGGGCTTCGGGGAGCGCTTCGCGGGTTTCGACGCGGCGCATGCCACGGCCGCCACCGCCGGCGACTGCCTTGGCGAAGATGGGGAAACCGATCTCATCCGCTGCCGCGATCAGCTCATCCAGGTCCTTGGACGGCTTGCTCGACTTCAAGACGGGAACGCCGGCCTTGCGGGCAGCCTCGAGGGCAGCAACCTTGTTGCCTGCCAGCTCGAGCACCTCGGCGGGCGGGCCGACGAAAGTGATGCCCTGGGCCGCTGCCGCGCGGGCGAGGTCCGGGTTCTCGGACAGGAAACCGTAACCGGGGTAAATGGCGTCGGCGCCGGCTTCCTTGGCGACGCGGACAACCTCCTCCACGTCCAGGTAGGCGCGGACCGGGTGGCCCACCTCACCGATCAGGTAGGCCTCGTCAGCCTTCTGCCGGTGGATCGAGTTACGATCCTCGTGCGGGAAGACGGCAACGGTTTTTGCGCCCAGTTCATAACCAGCGCGAAACGCCCTAATCGCGATTTCTCCGCGATTGGCCACCAGAATTTTCGAAAACATACTTCTCCTGCATCATTGCGGGTGGATCGGTCGGTGGTCACAGTGTGTAGTGCCGCCAGCATCAAACACAAATCTTTGTGGCAACCATCACAACAGTATTCGTCATGTGCGCTGTATGTGGATACGGAGGACCATAAGGCGTGATATGTCAGGCCGTTCGCAGGAGTCCCCCGGGCGCGTAGAAAGCGGGATTCGGGGACCGTGCACCATATGATGTTCAAGGGGCTTCGGCAAGTCCCGGGCTCCAGCTCTGCAGGAGCGGAAAACAGCGCGATACGGCAACCGGCGTTAGGTTTTGGGTTTTCAAGTGCAAGTAGTCAGCATCAGCAGCCTTAAAGGCGGCGTGGGAAAGACGTCCGTCACAACCGGCCTCGCCTCGGCGGCCCTCGCAGCAGGAATTTCCACCTTGGTGGTGGATCTCGATCCCCACGCCGATGCCACCACCGCCCTTGGCGTCCAGCCCAACGGAAAGCTGGACATCGGGCGGATGCTCAAGAGCCCGCGCAAGGCCAGGCTCCCCGAGAACGTCTCCGGCAGCAGCTGGGTTTCCAATGGTTCCAGCAATGGGACACTGGACGTCGCCGTCGGCTCGGCACTGACAGGCATCTATGACCGGCCGGACCTCAGCCGCAGGGATCTTCGGCGCCTCTCCGCCGTCCTCGCGGGGACCAGTAGCTATGACCTGGTCCTGGTGGACTGCCCACCGTCACTCAACGGGCTGACCCGCATGGCCTGGAGCGCCAGCGATCGTGTAGTGCTCGTGGCTGAGCCCGGACTCTTCTCCGTTGCCGGAACCGAGCGGACCATGCGCGCCATCCAATTGTTCAAGCAGGAATTTGCACCGAACCTGGCCCCGGCGGGCATCGTTGCCAATCGTGTCCGGACGGGATCGACGGAACACGCGTTCAGGCTTGCCGAAATGGAATCCATGTTCGGGGAACTCCTGCTGAGCCCGCACATTCCCGAACAGGCAAACTGGCAGCAGATCCAGGGTGCAGCCCATTCGGTGCATCACTGGCCCGGCGACTCGGCCAAGAACTCCGCCAAGCTTTTCGATGCCCTGCTGCAGAACCTCATCACAGGTCCATCAGCATCCCAGGCCCGCCGCCAAGGCTGAGCCACCCACTGGACCAACACAAAGAAGCCGTCTCCCGATGAGGGAGGCGGCTTCTTCGGTACTGCATAAAGTCCGGGCGCGGTCAGCCGATCTTGCGGGCTACGCGTCGCTTGCTGAGTTCGTCGTCCGGAAAGGATTGTTCGGCGGCATGCTCACTCGGAAGGGCTGCGAGGCTCCCCTCGACCTCGCGCCACACGCGGCCCACGGCGATGCCGAAGACGCCTTGGCCACCTTGCACCAGGTCAATGACTTCATCCGCGGACGTACATTCGTAGACGCTGGCGCCATCACTCATCAGCGTGATCTGTGCCAGGTCTTCGACACCGCGTTCCCGCAGGTGCTCCACGGCGCTCCGGATTTGCTGGAGCGACACTCCGGTGTCCAACAACCGCTTGACGACTTTAAGGACCAGGATGTCGCGGAATCCGTACAGGCGCTGCGAACCGGAACCGGCGGCGCCGCGGACAGCGGGTTCAACCAAGCCGGTGCGTGCCCAGTAGTCGAGTTGGCGGTACGTGATTCCCGCGGCCTTGCATGCGGTGGGGCCGCGGTAGCCTGCGTCCTCGTCCAGCACTGGAAGGTCCTCCGTAAAGAGCAAACCTTGGGCGCCGGATGCGGGCGCGGCAATGCCGGTCGAGGCCTGCTTCAGCTCGCCTGCTTCGCCTTTCGGACTCACGTGACCTCCTTGTTGACAGTTCCCTTGGGGACGGTGCACATCACTGACACACAACGCTGAAAATCAGCCGTGTAATTCCCACAAGACCGCACCTTCCAGTGTGACTTGCGCCGGCAGTGTATGCAACGGGAACTTGATACTTCGACGTTAGGCCGGTAAGAGCCCTAGGTCAAAGACGTTGGCCGCGAAAAAAGGCGTGTCGAAACTTTCACCCTCAACTTTAGGCTTAGGGTGACTCAGCCTTCGAAATCCTCTGGCTCCACATCGTCCAGGAACTCGCGGAAGCGGCGCATCTCACGTTCTTCGTCCACGCTGGGATCCGGCTCGGAGTCTTCGCCCTCATCGTGCTCAGTGATACGGACGCCTGCTTCCTCCATGACTGCGTCGGCGCACCAAATGCGGCATTTTGCCCGCAAAGCCAGGGCCAGGGCATCCGACGCCCGCGAACTGACCACCGTGCCGTCGTCGAACTGCAGTTGGCCGTAGAAGATGTTGTCCTCGACCGCAACGATGTTGACGCTGATGATCGAGTGGCCCAGGGACTCAACAACGTCGATCAGGAGATCGTGCGTCATGGGTCGCGGCGGGACCACACCCTGCTGCGCCAGCGCGATGGCGCTGGCCTCGGGAGTGCCGATCCAAATCGGAACATGCCGCTCCCCCTTGAGTTCCCGGAGCAGAACCAAAGGCTGGTTGGAGGGCAGTTCGATGCGAACGCCGACGATTTCTACTTCGATCATCAGGAGTCCATCCGTGAGATGCGGTGGTGGACGAGCGCCCGGTGCAGGGTGAGGCAGAGGTCGCTGATTTCACGCGCGGCTTCGGCTGCACGGGCCTGCGACGCAGCATCCTTCCGCGAGGTCAGCGGCGCCACGGCCCTTTCCACCAGGCCAAACTCGCGGTCGGCGGCGGCCTGGAACGGCCTCAAGTGCCGGGGCTCCAGGCCGTGGACTTCCAGTTGGACGCAGGCGCGGGCAACCTGGAGGGCGTGCTCGTCGAACTTGCCGCCAATGTGGCTGATCAGCCCGAAACTCAGGAGGGACTCCAGCAAGGGGACGCTCGCACCGGACTCGGCGCGAAGCTGTTCTTCCGTCAGCGTCCGGGCACGGCCATGGACCTCAGCAGCCATCTCGGCAGTGACGGCCCGGGGTGTGACCGAGACTCCCGGCGGAAGATTGTCCGGGCGCTCCCCACGGTCGATCGCGTCCAGGTAATCCTTGATCACCTTCAGCGGCAAGTACTGGTCGCGCTGGAGTGCCAGGACGAACCGCAGGCGTTCCACATCACTGTCCGCATACTGCCGGTAACCGGCAGGCGTGCGCTTGGGATTGATGAGGCCCTTTTCCTCGAGGAATCGGATCTTGGACGCGGTCATCCCGGGGAAATCGTCACTCAGTTGAGCCAGGACTTCCCCGATGTTCAGGACCTGCGGTCCGCGACGTTCCGGCTGGGCCATTGCCACAGGCAGGTACCCCGGGGTCAGGCTTGGCCCGCCGGGCGGCCAGGGCTCAGGTAGTAGGTCAGCCGGAACTTGCCGATCTGCACTTCGTTGCCGCTCTTCAGTTGAACACGGTCCACACGGTCGTGGTTGACGTACGTGCCGTTCAGGCTTCCCATGTCCACGAGTTCGAAGCCCGCGGAAGTGCGGTGGAATTCGACGTGCTTGCGTGAAACGGTGACGTCGTCCAGGAAGATGTCCGCATCAGGGTGCCGGCCGGCCGTGGTGGTATCCGCATCGAGAAGGAACCGCGCTCCGGCGTTGGGGCCGCTGTGTGCAATGAGCAGTGCGGAGTCCGGCGGGAGCGCGTCAACAGAGGCGCGTTCCTCCGGCGCAAGCTTCGGGGCAATGCTGGGCTCATCCCACGTTGGCGTGATGCTGATCGAGGTGGTCTCCGACGTGGGCTGCTCCTCCGCGCCGTTCCCTACATTGGCTTGGTTCTTGTCGCCGCCAACCATGGAATTTCCTCCTCATCCGCCGGCATTCCAAAACCTGCCGGCCACATCCACCTCCCGGTACCGCCGGGCAAATCGGTTGCTGGCCCGCCCTTCCCGTAAATCCCCTCCGGGGAAATACAGCCGGGCGGGCCAGATAACTTTAGCCTACCTGTTGTTCGTACTCCGATGCACTGAGCAGGGAATCCACTGCGTCAGCTTCGGCGAGTTTGACTTCAAAAAGCCAGCCTTCGCCGTAAGGATCGGAGTTGATGAGGGCAGGATCCTGGTCCAGGGCGTCATTCCTGTTGATGACTTCGCCGCTGACCGGAGCATAGATATCGCTGACGCTCTTGGTCGATTCAACCTCGCCCACAACATCATTTCCGGTGATCTTGGTTCCGGGTTCCGGCATCTGGGCATAGACCACATCGCCCAGGGCATCCTGGGCAAAATCCGTGATGCCTACACGGACAACTCCGTCACCGTCCGGCGCCGAAACCCATTCGTGTTCTGCGGTATAGGAAAGATCGGCTGGAATATTGCTCATGGGTCGCCTTTCATCGGGACTTTATTGGACCTCGACGGCGGCCCGGGCATCCGGCCACCGCTGAAAGTATAGGCATAATTCCGTTACGCCCTGCGAGGTCTCTGCCATGATTGACCCATGACTGAACAAGCACAAGTACCACCCGGGAAAAAGGGCAATTGGGGCGTCAAAATAATCCTGGTCATTGTGGCATTGCTTGTTGCCGTGGCAGCCTACTTTGTTTTGGGCGCAATACTCCCCCGCTGGTGGTCCGACGTCATCGCGGGACAAATTCGGCGTGACCTTGGTGCCAGCGTCCTGGTGGGCATGTTCTACGGGTTCGTCTTCACCTTCGTTCCCTTGGTGATTGCCTGGCAAGCCACGCACAAAGCTGTGAAGTGGCCCCTCAAGATCGTCATTCTCCTGGTGGCGGTAGCCGTCGCGACGCCCAACCTCCTGACGGCGGGAATCGTGTTCGGCTCCAACGAATCCGCCCACGCAGGCCAGCGCACCCTCAGCGTGGATGCCGGCTTCTTCACCACGTGGACGGCGATCTCCGCAGTGGCGGCCGCGGTCATCTTCGCCGCAGTCACCATTCTTTGGGCGGTGTGGCGTCGCCGTGGCAAGCAAATGAAGGCACTCAAGCAAGCCGAACTGGAACGCGTGCGTACCGCCAAAGCTGCGGCGTCGACGGAAGACGCAGGGAACGGGACGCCCGCCGGACCATGAGCCCGGGCGATCTGCGCCCGGGAGTCTGCCCCAACGGCAACAGAGCATGAAAGAAGCCCGCCCCGGACGACTATCCGCGGCGGGCTTTTCCATGCTGCCGTCAGCGTCAGGCGACAGTGGCCGCCCGGGGTTCGCGTTCGACGTCGGACGCCGGCTTTGGCGCCGAAGGAGCCTTGCGTTTGGCCGCCACTGCGGCTGCCACCATGACCAGCAGGGCTGCCACCGTGATCCCCGCACCCGCCCAAATGGGCGATGTGTAGCCGAGGCCTGCGCTGATGGTCACGCCGCCGAGCCAGGCACCGAGCGCGTTGCCAAGGTTGAACGCACCGATGTTGGCCCCGGACGCCAGGGTGGGAGCCGACGTGGCGAAATGCATGACGCGCATCTGAAGGCCGGGAACCGTGGCAAAGCCGAACCCACCCATGAGCGCAAGCGAGACGAGGGTGGCGATGCTGCTGGAAGCCGTCAGGGCGAAGAACACCAAGACCAGCACCAAGCCACCGAGGATCACCATCAAGGATGCGTCGAGGGCCTTGTCCGCTGCCTTGCCGCCCAGGAAGTTGCCCACGAACAGGCCGGCACCGAACAGCACCAGGAGCCACGGAACCGAACTTGCCGCGAACCCGGAGACCTCGGTCAGGGTGAAGGCAATGTAGGTGAACGCTCCGAACATGCCGCCGAATCCGAGGATGGTCACCACAAGGGAGAGCCACACCTGGCCGGAGCGGAAGGCCCCGATTTCGGTGCGCAGGCTCTTGGCGGCTTCGGCGCTGGACTTGGGCACCATGAGGGCAATCCCCGCCAAGGCAATGACCCCAATGACGGTAATGGCCCAGAAAGTGGAGCGCCAGCCAAAGTTCTGGCCGAGGAGGGTGCCGAAGGGCACTCCCAAGACGTTGGCCGCGGTGAGGCCGGTGAACATGATGGCGATTGCTCCGGCTTTTTTGTGTGCGGGAACCAGACTCGCAGCCACCACGGAACCGATGCCAAAGAAGGCTCCATGGCACAGCGCGGCAATGATCCGGCCTACCAGCATGGCGCT
Organism: Paenarthrobacter sp. NPDC090522; assembly: GCF_044769225.1. Classification (NCBI taxonomy): domain Bacteria; kingdom Bacillati; phylum Actinomycetota; class Actinomycetes; order Micrococcales; family Micrococcaceae; genus Paenarthrobacter; species Paenarthrobacter sp. NPDC090522. Next base: position 29,928 of record NZ_JBIVXL010000006.1, on the reverse strand, counting down.
ATAGCTTTCCGACACCGCGGACAGGAAGTTGCCAACAATGAAGAGGACCAGGAGGCCCATGAGTACGGGTTTTCGGGGAAGCCTGGTCACGGCCGCCGTCACCAGGAGGGCTCCGACAGTGACGCTCAAAGCGTAGCCGGAGATGAACCAGCCGGCCGACGCTTCGCTGACGCGGAAATCAGCCGCTACTTCGGGCAAGAGGCCCATGATGACGAATTCGGTCAGTCCGATACCGAAACCGCCCAGGGCAAGGGCAATCAACCCTGCAGGCATGTGGAGAGCTCCTTCATTGGGGTGGTCCCCTGGAGTGGAAGTGCGCCGCCGGGAACCGTAGAATAATAGTTGCAGACGCTGTATATATAGTTGCACACGCTAGGTATTTGCGCAAGCAACTACTTTGTGGAGCCTGCATTCGGACCACCACCAAGTCAGGAGCACAGCAGACATGGGCATCAAGGATGACGCCGTCGAGGTACGGGCACAGGGCTGGCGCACGCTTGCCGCCTTGCACGGGAGCATTGAGGCCGAACTGGAGAAGGCACTCCAGGCGTCCAGCGAACTCTCGGTAGTGGAGTACACGGTCCTGGACGCGCTCAGCCGGCAGGACGGATGGCACATGCGCATGCAGCAACTCGCCCGCGCCACGGCACTTTCCAGCAGCGCTACCACCAGGCTGGTGAACCGCTTGGAGGATCGCGGGCTCCTCACCCGCATCCTCTGCGCCGATGACCGGCGTGGGATCTACACGGAACTGACAGTGGCCGGACAAAAGCTGCTCCTGGATGCCAAACCCGTCCACGACGAAACGCTGGCATCTGCCCTGGCTGCGGCCGAACGGGTTCCGGAACTCGAGCCGCTGGTGCGGGCGATCGGGGCCTTGCAGGCAGTCTGACGCACACCCCCAGGAGTGGCCTGGCTTTCGCCGGGCCGCCCAGGAGGGGACGCACGCCTTAACGACCAAAGGCCGGAGTTCCGTGTTTCCACGGGACTCCGGCCTTTATGGTCGGGCTGACAGGATTTGAACCTGCGACCCCTTGACCCCCAGTCAAGTGCGCTACCAAGCTGCGCTACAGCCCGCTGGTTCCACCGTTCTCCGCCAAGGTATTTCTCCGAAGATTCCTACCTAAGCAGTCCGGCCGAACCACCTCCAAAAGCTTACACGAAGTTGGAGGCCGCTTATGCCATCCGAGCCAAAGTTGGCTGTGATGCGCGTCTCATTTACTTTTTCCGGCCGCGCTTCTCGCGAACGCGCATGTTGACCTCGATGGGCGTGCCTTCGAAGCCGAACGTTTCGCGCAGGCGCCGCGTGATGAACCGGCGGTATCCGGGGTCCAGGAAGCCAGTGGTGAACAGCACGAACTTCGGCGGCCTGCTGGACGCCTGGGTGCCGAAGAGAATGCGCGGCTGCTTTCCGCCACGGACGGGGTGCGGGTGGGCAGCTACCAGTTCACCCAGGAACGCGTTGAGGCGTCCCGTGGGAATACGGCGGTCCCAGCTCTCCAGCGCCGTGTCCAACGCAGGAACCAAACGGTCCTTGTGCCAGCCGGTCTTGGCGGAAATGTTCACCCGGGGGGCCCATTCAACGTGCGCCAGGTCCTGTTCGATTTCGCGTTCCAAATAACGGCGACGCTCATCATCCAGGAGGTCCCACTTGTTGAAGGCCAGGACCAGCGCACGGCCGGACTCGATGGCCAACTGCAGGATGCGGACGTCCTGCTCGCTGAGGACCTCGTCCACTGCGAGGAGCACGACGGCGACCTCCGCCTTCTCGAGCGCGGCCTGAGTTCGCAGCGAGGCGTAGAAATCCGCGCCTTGGGCCATGTGCTGGCGGCGGCGGATACCGGCAGTGTCCACGAAGCGCCACGTACGGTCGCCGAGCTCGATGAACTCGTCTACGGGGTCACGCGTGGTTCCCGCCAGCGGGTCCACCACAACACGCTCCGAACCAGCGAGCTTGTTCAACAGCGAGGACTTGCCTACGTTCGGGCGACCGATGAGTGCGATGCGGCGTGGACCACCGGACCGCTCGACGCCTTCCACCAGCGAGAACTCCGGCAAGGTGTCAATGACATGGTCCAGGAGGTCGGCGACCCCGCGGCCATGCAGGGCCGAAACCGGGTACGGCTGGCCGAAACCCAGGCCCCACAGGGAGGCAGAGTCCGCTTCCTGCGCAAAGTCGTCCACCTTGTTGGCCACCATGATGACCGGCTTCTTGCTCTTGCGGAGCATCTTCATGACGCCCTCATCGGTTGCCGTGGCGCCAACGGCGGAGTCCACAACGAACAGCACTGCATCAGCCAGCTCGACAGCCATCTCGGCTTGGTCGGCCACGCGGGCGTGGATGCCCTTGGCGTCGTGCTCCCACCCGCCGGTATCCACCAGCGTGAAGTTCTTGCCGTTCCAGCGCGCCGAATACATCACACGGTCGCGGGTGACACCCGGCGTGTCCTCCACCACGGCCTCGCGACGGCCCAGGATGCGGTTGACCAGGGTGGACTTGCCAACATTGGGACGCCCGATGATGGCCAGGACGGGATCCAGCTTGAGTGGTCCCTCGTCGCCTTCGTCCTCGTAGTCGCCGCTGAGCAGGGCAGCGTCGTCTTCGTCGAGCTCGTAATCATCGAGTCCGGCACGGAGGGTGGCGGCCCGGAGCTCTGCCTCCTCGTCGTCCAGCGCAGCCAGGTTTTCAGCCACCTGGTCGGTGCCGGTGGGCGTGTATTCGTCGTCGCCGGCACCATGGTGGCCGGATTTTTGAGTCGTATCGCTCATTGCACTTTCCTTCAGTGGTGGTCTGCCGGGGTTCCGGCTACTTCGATGTGGCGGTGGTGTTGGTCCGGTTCAGGGGCCGCTTCCCGGGGAAGGGCCTGCCCGGTCTTCCGGACGGCTTCCTGGACGTGTGCTGCCAAGGCATCGCGGATTGCCGCCGCCGCCCTGTCCATTGAAACACGCCCCGGTTCGCCCTTCCGGCGCTGCACCGTCAGGGGTTCGCCGAAGCTGACGTACAGCTTCCTGCGCAGGCGGGGAATATGGTCACGGTGCTCGCCCGGGTGCCGCGTTCCAAGGATGGCCACGGGAATCACCGTGGCACCGGAGTTGACAGCCAACCAGGCAACTCCGCTGCTGATGCTTTCGGCGGCACCGGTCCCCCGCGTCCCTTCAGGCAGGATGCCGACGCAACGGCCGCCGTCGAGCAGTTCCTTGCCCAGGTGCAGGGCGGCACGGTCGCCGCTGCGGTCCACCGGGATCTGGCCCGAAGCCGTCAGGACCCTGCCCAGGAACCCCTTGAACATCTCCTTCTTGACCATGATGTGCATGGGCCGCGGCGCCGCTCCGTACATGACGGGGCCGTCCAGGAAGCTGATGTGGTTGGCGGCAAAAATGACCGGACCGGCGGCAGGGATATTGCTCTTGCCCGCCACCGACGTCCTGTACAGAACGTGACCCAGGAACCACCCGATGGGACGGCTCCAGAAGCGGTTCCAGGATGCCGGTAGCCGCTGCTGCTCAGTCGCCATAGATGACCTTGCTGACAATCGCCAACGCGGTTTGGACGGTTTCCTCGAAGTCGAGGTCCGAAGAATCCAGGGTCACCACGCCGTCAGCGGCCTGCGTGAAGTTCACCACCGTGGAATCCTTCGCATCGCGCTGGAGCACCTGGGCGGCCAGTTGTTCGTTGCTCTGGGTTCCGCCCAACTGGATTCCGCGACGTCGGAGCCTGGCTTCCTCGCTGGCGGTCAGGAGCATGCGCACTTCGGCACCGGGCGCGACGACCGTGGTGATATCGCGGCCTTCCACCACCATGCGGTGATGGTGCTGGTCGATCAGTTGCCGCTGACGGCGGATCAGTTCCGTCCTGGCACCCAGGGTGGTGGCCACGGCACTCACGGACGAGGAAATCCGGGGATCCCTGATTTCCTCCGTCACGTCGGTTCCGTCCACAGCCACGTACTCGTTCGCGGCACTGGTGCTGATTTCCAATGGCATGGTCTTGGAAGCAAGTTCAACGGCGGCGCCATCGTGAAGGTCCACCCCTGTCTTAAGGCAGTACCAGGTCAGCGCACGGTACATGGCGCCTGTGTCCAGATAGGCCAGCTTCAGCCGCTTGGCCACTTCCTTGCTGACACTCGATTTGCCCGATCCCGAAGGACCGTCGATCGCTATCACGAGCGGCTTGCCGGGACGGGCAACCGTCTCCGGGCCAAAGAATTCACGCGTCATTACTGGAGTACCCGCCATCCACGATCGGTCAATGCTTCAACAAGGAGGTCGTGCTTGCTGGGCAGGACGGAGATTTCCACCATGCCCACATTCTGTCCCGACGAATGGTCCAGCCGAAGGTCTTCCAGGTTTACGCCGATCTCGCCGATCTCGGTGAGGAGCTGCGCGATCTGGCCCGGCCTGTCATCGACCAGGATGGTCAACCAGGAATATGCCTGCGGCGGGCCGCCATGCTTCCCCGGGATCCGGGCCTGCCCGGCGTTGCCTTCGCTGATCAGTTGGGCGAGGTCAAGCCTGGCACCAGGGGCCAACGGATCTTCCAAGGTACCGATCAGCCGGTTGAGGTCCTCGCGGACGCCATGGAGAATTTCCACGACCTTGTCCGCATTTCCACCGAGGATCTGGACCCAAAGGGTGGGATCGCTCGCTGCGATACGCGTGGTGTCCCGCAGGCCGTTGCCGGCAAGGGACAGCGCATGGAGCGGCGTGCCTTGGAGCCGGCTGGCCAGCAGTGAGGACATGATCTGCGGCAAGTGCGACACCAGGGCCACAGCCTCATCATGTTCATCGGCGCTGAACTGGGAAACAAACGCGCCCAGGTCCCCCGCCAGCGAACGCGCCACTTGGCGTGCCTCGTCCGCTGTTTCGTCGGACGGGCAGATGACCCACGGCATGGACGTGAACAACTCGCCCCTGGCAGCCACGGGTCCGGACTTCTCCCGGCCCGCCATCGGGTGGGTGCCCACGTAGCGGGACATATCCACGCCCCGCGAACGCAAGTCGGCCTGGATGGCGGCCTTGACGCTGGCAATATCGACGACCACCGCTTCCGGGTAGTCAGCCAATGCCTTCTCGACGACGTCTGCCGTGACATCCGGCGGAGCTGCCACAACCACAAGCTGCGGCTGGGCATCCAGCTCGTCAAGCGGACGACCCGCGCCAATGTCCACGGCCACAGCCTGGTTGGTGGGCGAAGTGTCGAACAGGAAAACCGGGACGCCGCGCCCACGCAGGCCGAGGCCAATGCTGGCACCGAGCAGGCCCGTACCAAGTACCACGACGGGGCCATCCAGATGGCCCCGTCCGTGCGTGCGGAATGCCGACATGCCTAGAGTCCCACGGCGGCCATCAAGTGGCCGATTTCCTGCTTGCCGAGGTTGCGGATGCTGCCCTGGCGCTGGTCGCCGAGGCCGATGGGGCCAACCTTGACGCGCACCAGCCGCTGCACCGGGAAACCGACGGCGTCGAACATGCGGCGCACAATGCGGTTCTTGCCGGAGTGCAGCACAACCTCGATCAGGACGTGGCCCGGCGTTGAGTCAACCAGACGGAAGGAGTCCACTGCCGCAATGCCGTCTTCAAGCTCGACGCCCGACTTCAGCTGGGCTCCGACGCCCTGCGGGAACGGTCCCCGCACCTGGACCAGGTAGGTCTTGGGTACCTCATACGAAGGGTGGGTCAAGCGGTTGGCGAGCTCGCCGTCGTTCGTCAGCAACAGCAGTCCCTCGGTGGCGACATCCAAGCGCCCCACGTGGAACAACCGTTCGCCCTTGTTCTTGTTGGTCTTGAGGAAATCGCTGATGCACGGACGACCCTCGGGGTCTTCCATGGTGGACACAACACCCTTGGGCTTGTTGAAGACCATGTAGACCAGGGTTTCGTCCAGCTGGATGCGGATGCCGTCAACGTGGATGACCGCCGACTTGGGGTCGACCCGCATGCCAAGCTCCGTGGTGATCTGGCCGTCCACTTCGACGCGGCCTTCCAGGATCATTTCCTCGCACACGCGGCGGGAAGCCACGCCTGCCTGGGCCATGACCTTCTGGAGGCGCACCCCGTCAACGTCATGCAGATCCGATTGGGGAACGTCCACTCGCGGACCGCGGGTGCGGCCGGGCTTCCGGACCGGACCGAGGTTTTGGCCAAACCGCTCGCTGCCGAAGGCCTTGGAGCCGTACTGCTTGGCGTTGCCGGGCTTCTGCTTGGGCTTGAGGGCGCCGGGCGTGCCGGGTGCCTTGCCGTAACCCGGCTTGTTGGATCCGGGCTTGCGGAAGGGCTTGGCGGGCTTGGCCGCCTGGCTGCGACCGCCGGCCGTCGTGGGGTTGTCGGGGTCGAAAGGAGCCGCTTCCCGCGATTTTGCGGCCTTGAACGGCCGGCCCTCGCCCTGCTTGAAGGTGCGCTTTCCAGCGCCGGCACTGCCGCCGCGGCCAGCAAAGCCGCCGGCGTTGGAGCGCCCTGCGCCGCCCCTTGCCTCATTGCGTCCGGAGTTGTTGCGTCCCGAACCGTTACGTGGTGAACCCTGGCGTCCCGCCTGTGTCATGACCCGTCCTTGTGTAGTATTGGCCGGCCGTCCGTGCTGCAATCAACACTAGCCAGCCCGGCAGGCAATCGCCTGCCCCTGCTGCTGCGGCACGCCCTGCGCGCCGTGAACCAATATGTATTTGTACCGAATGCTCACATCCGGCTTGCGTCGTAATGCTCGTCGATCCCCTCGAGGCCGGGAAGGTGCGGTGACAGCTGCGGCAAGTCCGCGACTGAACCGATGCCCATCCGTTCCAGGAAATAGGAGGTTGTCCGGTACAGGATTGCCCCGGACTCGGGATCGTTACCGGCGTCTTCGATCAATCCACGCTGGGTCAGTGTCCTGACGACGGAATCGACGTTAACGCCGCGAATTGCGGACACCCTGGCCCTCGAGACCGGCTGGCGATAGGCAATGACCGCCAAAGTCTCCAGTGCTGCCTGGGTCAGCCTGGTGGTTTGGCCCTCAAGGACGAACCTGCCAACGATGTGGGCGAAATCCGGCCGCGAGTAGATCCGCCAACCCCCGGCGATGTTCCGCAATTCGAAACCCCGGGGTGCGTTGCTGGCAGCGGCAAAGCCATCAGCATCCACGTCCGGGGCTTTAACAGTATAGCCGCTATACTCGCGGCGGATTTCCTGCAGCAAATCATCGACGACGGCGACGGTCACGTTCAGTCCCGCGGCCAGCTCCTCCGCGGTGGCCGGCTCGTCGATCACCATCAACACAGCCTCCAGGGCTGCCTTTGCGCCGCCGGGGAGGGCCTCGAGTTCGGCCAGGCCATCCGTGCCTGCCGGCTGGTCAGTCATCTGCGGCTCCATCTCCCAGGTCCTCGTACTCTTCGCTCACGTTTGAGCTGTCCCATTCTGCGTCGCTTCCACTCCATCGGACCACCAACTGGGCCAAGGGCGCGGGCTGCTCAAACGCGACCACGCGGTCACGGAACATCTCGAGCAGGGCCAGGAAGCGGGCAACCACCACCAGGGTGCTCTCGGCATCCGCGATCAGCACCTGGAACGTCAGCGGCGCCCCCAACTGCAGGCGGTAGCCGAGGATCCCGGCTTGCTCCTTCACACTGACAGGTGGGGCATGCAAATGGCCCAAGCCCACCTCGGTGGGCGGGGCATCTTTGGGTTTGAGCGCTTTGGCGGCCAGTTCGGCAAATTGCTCCGGGCTGTGGCGCCACACGAGTTCCGGCAACAAGGCCGCAAAATGTCCCTCCAGGGCCACTTGGCGCGGGAACCGGCGGCCTTCTTCTTCCAACTGGTCGCCGAGGAGTCCGGCCACTTCCTTGAAAGCCTTGTACTGCAGCAAGCGCGCGAACAGGAGGTCACGGGCCTCCAGCAGCGCAATGTCCTCGTCGTCTTCCACCTCGCCGGCGGGCAGGAGGCGGGCAGCCTTCAGATCCAGCAAAGTGGCCGCAATGACCAGGAATTCGCTGGCTTCGTCCAGCGCCCAGTCCTCCCCCAGTTCCTGCAACCTGCGGATATATTTGATGAACTCGTCCGTCACCGTTGCGAGGGCAACTTCGGTGATATCCATCTTGTGCTTGGCGATCAGGCCCAGCAGCAGGTCGAAGGGGCCCGTGAAATTGGCCAGCCGTACCTCGAAGCCGCCCTTTGACGCTTTGGAGGTGCCGGCGTCGGGCGTTGGCCCGGAGGAGTCCACCGCCAGCGGCGGGGCAGACGGCGATCCCACGCCGACGGCTACGGTGCGCCGCCGCGCGAGATCAGTTCCTTCGCGAGCCGGCGGTAGGCATCCGCACCGACGTGGTTGCCCGCGTAGCTGGTAATGGGCTCGGCGGCAACGGTGGCGTCGGCGAACTTGATGGAACGCTTGATGACGGTCTCGAACACTTTGTCACCGAACGCCTCCACCAGGCGGGAGATGACCTCGCGGCTGTGCAGGGTGCGGGCGTCGTACATGGTGGCCAGGACGCCGTCCACCTGCAGGCGTGGATTCAGGCGGTCCTGCACCTTCTCGATGGTTTCCACCAACAGGGCGACAGCGCGGAGGGCGAAGAACTCGCAGATGAGCGGGATGATGACACCGTGGGCGGCAGTCAGTGCGTTGACGGTCAGCAGGCCCAGCGACGGTTGGCAGTCGATCAGGACGACGTCGTATTCGTCCTCGACGCTCTTGAGGGCACGGTCCAGTACCTGCTCGCGGGCCACCTCATTGACCAGTTGCACCTCGGCGGCGGACAAGTCGATGTTGGCCGGCAGGAGGTCCACGCCCTCCACGCCGGTCTGGTGGATGGCTTCGCGGATGCTCACCTTACGGTCCATCAGCACGTTGTAGACGGTGAGGTCCAATTCATGGGGGTTGACGCCCAACCCCGCCGACAGGGCGCCCTGCGGGTCGAAGTCCACCAACAGCACGCGGCGGCCGTACTCGGCGAGCGCGGCGGCAAGGTTGATGGTGGACGTGGTCTTGCCCACTCCACCCTTCTGGTTGACCATGGCGATGACTCTCGCCGGGCCGTGCGAAGCAAGCGGAGCCGGTTCCGGGAAGTCGCGGTGCGGGCGGCCCGTGGGCCCCATGATTGCGTCTTCCAGATCGAGCTCGGTGCCTGCCAGGGTTGCTGTTCCCCGTTCGATGCTCACGTATCCAACCACTCTTTCGACGACGATCTTCCCGGCCGCCGGTCCCGTGGGACCAGCACTGCTACCCACCTAGGCTACAGCGACCGACACGGTATTCCGGGGAACTTGACATTGCCCGGCCTTTGAGCCTTTACCCTCTAGTAGAGGTGGAAGGTTTAGGGTCTGCCCGCTCCCCCGCGCGCGAAAGAAGGCCGGCGCCCCTGCGGGCACCGGCCTTCAGACGGGCTCGGGATTCGGTGGAGGACTAGACGGTTGCCTTCTCGCGGGCGTCGGCTTCGGGAGCCTCGGCCACCTCGTCGTGGGCCAGCATGGTCTGCTCGTCGAAGGGTGCATTGCCCGAGAGGACCTCGTTGACCTGACGGTTATCGATTTCCTTGACCCACGTGCCGATCAGAACTGTGGCCACGGCGTTGCCGGTGAAGTTGGTCAGCGCCCGCGCCTCGGACATGAAGCGGTCAATACCGACGATCATGCCCACGCCACCCAGCAGCTCCGGCTTGTGTGCCTGCAGTCCGGCGGCCAGCGTTGCCAGGCCGGCGCCGGTGACGCCTGCCGCACCCTTCGAAGCGATGATCATGAAGACCAGGAGGGAGATCTGGGCGCCCAGGTCAAGCGGCGTCCCCATGGCGTTGGCAACGAACAGGGAGGCCATGGTCAGGTAGATGGCCGTGCCGTCCAGGTTGAAGGAGTAACCGGTGGGGACCGTCACGCCGACAACAGGCTTGGAAACACCCAGGTGTTCCATCTTGGCGATGAGGCGAGGCAGCGCAGCTTCGGAGGACGAGGTGGAGAAGATGAGCAGGTATTCGCGGGCCAGGTACTTCATCAGCTTGAAGATGTTCACACCGGCGACTGCACGGAGCAGGGTGCCGAGGATGACCACGATGAACAGGATGCAGGTGATGTAGAACGCGATCATCAGGGTGAACATGCTGAGGATTGCCTGCGCACCGGTTGCGCCCACGACGGCGGCAATGGCACCGAACGCACCTACCGGGGCGAGCCACATGATCATGATCAGGATGCGGAACACGAGGCGCTGCCCGTGGCCGATGGCGGCGAGGATCGGCTGGCCCTGCTTGCCCATCTTCTGGAGCGCGAAGCCCACCAGGATGGCGGCCAGCAAGGTGGGAAGCACCGGAATATCCCCGGGAATGATGCCGAGCAGGAAGTCCACTGTGCTGTCCGTGGCGGCCTTCTTGTTGGGGTCGTAGGGGGTCAGCTTGAGGCCCTCGCCCGGGTGGATCAGGTTGCCGACCACCAGGCCGATGGCGAGCGCGAACGTGGACATGGCCACGAAGTACCCCAGGGCGAGTCCGCCCACCTTGCCCACCGTGGCGGCCTTGGCAATGGAGCCGATGCCCAGGACGATGGTGCAGAAGATGACGGGTGCGATCATCATCTTGATCAGCTTGATGAAGCCATCGCCGAGCGGCCTGAGCGACTTGCCGACTTCGGGGAACACCAGGCCAACAACGGCACCGAGCACGACTGCGAGAATGACAGCGATGTACAGGTAGTGCGACTTGTCGAGCCCCTTGCGCCCGCCGGTGGCGGCCAATGCCGACTCTCCTCGTTGAGAGGTCATGGGAATCTCCTTCTGGATACTGTGTAAGGCGCTGCGGTCCTGCACTTGTGTCCACTCCGCTGCCCTTGTGTGATATCCATCATTCAGCCGCTGGTGACATACATCACCGTTGCGGTCATATTGGTCATGGGAGGCCCACACGTGTTTCATAGCTGGAGCATTGCCCGCCGCTTGTTCGTGGCGAACCTGCTGTTCGTCATGGTGCTGACGGCGGCGTTCGGCGCTTTCTCCGTGGCCGAGGCCAGGAACCGGGCCTACGATGATGCGGGCAGCCGGATGCAGGCGATCGTCGCTTCCATTGCCAACAACCCCTTGGTCCTGCAGGCTGCCTCCAGCCCAGATCCTTCCGCCACCCTGCAGCCCTATGCCTTGAAGGTCATGGACACCGCGGATGCGGATTTCATCACCATCATGGCCCCGGACCGGACACGGTGGACCCACCCCCGGCCCGAGGAACTCGGCAAGCCCTACATCGGAACCATCGAGCCGGCCCTGCAGGGCCAAACGTTTACCGAAGTAACTGCGGGAACCTTGGGCCCGTCGGTCCGGACCATCGCCCCGGTCAAGGACGCGGCCGGGTCCGTTAAAGCCCTGGTGGCAGCGGGCATCACGGTGCGCACGGTGGACACCGATCTCGCTGAACGGCTGACCGTCATCGGCGCCATTGCCCTGGGGGTCCTCTTCTTTGGTTCCGTGGCGTCCTGGTTGCTCGGACGATACCTGCGCTCCGTCACGCGTGGATGGGGACCGGAGCAGCTGGCCCAGCTCTTCGCCTACTACGAGTCGGTCCTGCACTCGGTGCGCGAGGGTCTCATTCTCATCGACACACGCGGCAACGCCGTCATGTACAACGACCAGGCGGCCGAATTGCTCGGCTTGGAGCCGTCCGAAGCGGACCGCTCCCCCGACCAGGCACCGCGGCTCGCCGAGCTTCCCTTCGACGGCAGCCTGCGCGCCCTGTTCGAGTCCGGCCGGCCGGCACATGACGAGATCCATCTGACGGGTTCCCGGATCCTGGTGGTAAACCAGGCCCCGGCTGTTGGTCCCGTCCCACCCAGGAGCCGCCAGAAACCGGCGGTCTACGGCACCGTGGCCACCATCCGCGACCGGACCGAGATCGAAGCCCTTGGCACGGAACTGGAAACCATGAAGACCCTCTCCGACGCCCTGCGCGCACAGACCCATGAGCACGCCAACCGCCTGCACATGATCGTTTCCCTCCTGGAGCTCGGCCGCACGCCCCAGGCGCTCGAGTTTGCCACGAAGGACCTTGAGCTGAGCCAGCAACTGACGGACGACATGCTGGCCGCAGTGGACGAACCGGTGATGAGCGCCCTGGTGATGGGCAAGGCCGCCGAGGCCCACGAACGCGGCGTGGATCTGACGGTCCGGACGTCCGGCACCGCGGGCGTTCGCGGATTGGAAATCCAGGACCTGGTGACCATCGTGGGAAACCTGCTGGACAACGCCATCGACGCAGCGGCAGCCGGCGGGCTCCCCCGATCGGTGGAACTTGAGGTGCTGACCGGAGGTGCCGCCGTCGAATTCGTGGTCCGGGACTCCGGCGCCGGCATCGATCCGGCGTCGATCGACGACGTCCTGCAGTACGGCTACAGCACCAAGTCCTCGACGGGAGATCCGCGCGGCAGCCATGGCCGGGGCGTCGGGCTGGCACTGGTGCGGCAAGCGATCCAAAGGCTCAACGGTACGATGTCCATCGATAATCCGGGGACAACAGACAACCCTGGCGGCGCGCAGTTCCATATTGTGCTGCCCACGACGGCTCCCGGGGAAGGGAAGGCATGACAGATATCCGCGTCCTGGTGGTCGAAGACGAACCGATCGCTTCCGATGCCCACTCGGTCTATGTGGGGAGGATCGACGGCTTCACCGTGGTTGGCACCGCCCCCGACGGCCAGTCGGCCCTCCGCCTCCTGGGCGAATTCGCCGCTTCCGGCTCACCTGTCGACCTGGTGTTGCTTGACATGAACCTCCCCGACCTCCACGGACTGGACGTGGCCCGACGCATGCGGTCCGCTGGAATCCTTGCGGACATCATCGCCATTACGGCCGTCCGCGAACTCAGCATTGTCCGGAGCGCTGTGTCGATCGGCGTGGTGCAATACCTCATCAAGCCGTTTACGTATGCCACCTTCGCGGACAAGCTCACCAGCTACCGCGCTTTCCGCGACCAATTGGCTGGTTCCACCACAGGGACCCCCGGCGCGGGCGCCTCGCAGAGCGATGTGGACCAGGCATTTGCCAGCCTTCGCGCCCCCACGGACCTGCCCCTGCCCAAGGGGCTCTCCCCCTCGACACTGGAGGCAGTCAAGGACCTGGTACGCACCCGCGAACTGCCGGTGTCCGCCAGCGAAGTCATGGAAGCAGTGGGAATGTCCCGCGTGACGGCCCGGCGCTACCTGGAGTACTTGGCCGACGCCGGCACGGTCACCCGGACCCCGCGGTACGGAACCCCTGGGCGGCCCGAAAACGAATACGGATGGCGCCGCAACTGACGGACTGTGTATACATTAATGGCTCATGGACGGCACATCATGGCTTATTTTGAGCCGTATGTATACACTGGAAATCATGCGCGCCAGTGACCGGGCTTACACCGCCCTCCGTGAGGACATCATCGAATGGCGCCTCCGTCCCGGTACCGTCCTGGCGGAAGTGGAGCAGTCCGAACGCCTCGGCGTCTCCAGGACGCCGGTCAGGGAAGCACTCGGCCGACTGACCGCTGAAGGACTGACGACGGCGGCAGGCGGCCGGGGCGTCGTGGTCACCGACATCTCCCTCGAGAGCATCGATGAGCTCTTCGAACTGCGTGAAACCTTGGAAGTCAGGGCCGCAGCCTTGGCCGCGGAACGCGGCGACCCCGGAATTTTCAAAGACCTGCAGGCCGAGCTAGACCGCGCGCCCGGGCTGCTCCGGGAATCGGACCCGGCCCGTCACGATTACTACGCACTCGTGGGGCGCCTGGACGACGCCATCGATGCCGCTGTTGCCAACACCTACCTCGCCCAAGCCATGCGGAGCCTCCGTGTCCATCTGGTCCGCATCCGGCGACTCGCGGTCGATGATTCCGCCCGACTCGCCGCCGCGGCCGCGGAACATGCAGCCATTGCCGAAGCGATCGCCGCCGGGAACCCACGGTTGGCCGAAGCGGCCACCACCGTCCACCTGCACCGCAGCCTCACCCACGTCAAAGCCGCACATCCGGCCCAGTGAACCGTCCAACCCAAAGGAGCACCATGGTCCAGAACCATCACGTCCGCGTTTACAAGTCCGAGGAGAACCTGCCCCGCGAGGAGCAGTTGGCTCACAAGATCGCCGTGGTCGCGGCTGATCCTGTGGAGGTCACGGCCGAAGTGACGGACATGGTGATCAACCGGATCATCGATAACGCATCGGTGGCGATCGCCTCGCTTAACCGCGCGCCCATCGTCGCCGCCCGTGCCCAGGCCCTCACCCACGGACCCTCTGCCAACGGCAAGGGCGCTTCGGTGTTTGGTATCGAGGAGCGGGTTTCGCCGGAGTGGGCTGCGTGGGCCAACGGCGTGGCCGTCCGTGAACTGGACTACCACGACACGTTCCTGGCTGCGGATTACTCCCACCCCGGCGACAACATCCCGCCGATCCTGGCCGTCGCCCAGCACGTGGGCTCCAACGGTGCCGACCTGGTCCGGGCGATCGCCACGGGTTATGAGATCCAGGTGAACCTGGTCAAGGCGATCTGCCTGCACAAGCACAAGATCGACCATGTAGCCCACCTCGGCCCCTCCGCAGCCGCAGGCATCGGCACCCTGCTGGGCCTGGATGTGGAGACCATCTTCCAGTCCGTTGGCCAGGCCCTGCACACCACCACCGCCACCCGGCAGTCCCGCAAGGGCGAGATCTCCACGTGGAAGGCCCATGCCCCGGCCTTCGCTGGAAAGATGGCCGTCGAGGCAGCGGACCGGGCCATGCGTGGACAAACGTCCCCCGTGCCGATCTACGAAGGCGAAGACGGCGTGATCGCCTGGATGCTCGACGGCCCGGACGCCTCCTACGAGGTACCGCTGCCGGAGAAGGGCGAGGCCAAGCGCGCCATCCTGGACACGTACACGAAGGAACACTCCGCCGAGTACCAGGCACAGGCTTGGATTGACCTGGCCCGCAAACTCAACCGTGAACACCCGGAAACCACCGACCCGGCCAACGTGGCCTCAGTGCTGATCAAGACCAGCCACCATACGCACTACGTCATCGGCTCCGGCGCCAACGACCCCCAGAAGTACTCCCCCACGGCGTCCCGGGAAACCCTTGACCACTCCATCCCCTACATCTTCACCGTCGCCCTGCAGGACGGCGCCTGGCACCACGTGGACTCCTACGCCCCCGAACGCGCCACACGCCCGGACACCGTGGAACTCTGGCACAAGGTCACCACCGTGGAAGACCCGGAATGGACCCGCCGCTACCACTCCCTGGACATCGCGGAGAAGGCCTTCGGCGGCACTGTTGTCATTACACTCACGGATGGAACCGTGGTCACTGACGAGATCGCCGTCGCCGACGCGCACCCGCTCGGAGCCCGGCCGTTCGCCCGCGAACAGTACGTGAACAAGTTCCGCACCCTTGCGGCCGGTTTGGTGGAGGAGGCCGAAATCGAACGGTTCCTCGCCGCCGTCGAACGCGTCGCCGCACTCGGCGAAGGCGAACTCGACCAACTCAACATCACCGCCGCCCCCGGCGTCATCGACCCCAATAACGCGCCTAAGGGACTGTTCTAAATGCTGTACTCCAAAACCACGCCCGAACAGAAGCGGGCGAAGCTCCGCGAACTCCTCAGCTCCGGGACTGTCCAGCAGTTCCCCGGCGCGTTCAACCCGCTCTCCGCGCGCTTGATCGAGGAAAAGGGCTTCGCCGGGGTCTACATCTCCGGCGCGGTCCTGGCCAACGACCTTGGCCTGCCGGACATCGGCCTGACCACCCTCACCGAAGTCGCCACCAGGGCGGGCCAGATCGCCCGCATGACCGATCTGCCCTCCCTGGTGGACGCCGATACCGGTTTTGGTGAACCCATGAACGTGGCCCGCACCGTCCAGGAACTCGAAAACGCCGGCCTGGCCGGCTGCCACATCGAGGACCAGTTCAACCCCAAACGCTGCGGCCACCTGGACGGCAAGAACGTCGTGGACCTCGACACCGCCACCAAACGCATCCGCGCCGCCGCCGACGCCCGCCGGGACCCGAACTTCCTCATCATGGCCCGCACCGACATCCGGGCCGTGGATGGCCTCCAAGCGGCGCAGGACAGGGCCAAGGCCCTGGTGGATGCCGGCGCCGACGCGATCTTCCCCGAAGCCATGCGCGACCTCAGCGAGTTCCAAGCCATCCGCGACGCCGTGGACGTGCCCATCCTGGCCAACATGACCGAGTTCGGAAAAAGCGAGCTCTTCACCGTGAACCAGCTCCAAAGCGTCGGGGTGAACATGGTCATTTATCCAGTCACGCTGCTCCGCATTGCCATGGGCGCTGCAGAGCGTACTCTGGAATCGATCAAGGCTGCGGGGACCCAGGAAGCGCAAGTGGAAAACATGCTTACGCGTGCTCGCCTCTACGACCTCGTGGATTACGAGGCATACAACCAATTCGATACCGGCGTTTTCAACTTCCAGGTTCCTGGCATCCGCTAGGTCCGGATCATCATAGGGGACGCAGGCAACCGGGATCCCTCCGGTGGCCTGCACAAGAACGAAGGAGTTCAGCATGGCAGCTGAAGACATCAAAAAGGGCCTCGCCGGAGTCGTGGTGGACTACACCGCCGTTTCAAAGGTCAATCCGGACACCAACTCCCTGTTGTACCGCGGGTACCCGGTGCAGGAACTGGCAGCCAAGTGCAGTTTCGAGGAAGTCGCCTACCTGCTGTGGAACGGCGAACTGCCGGACGAGTCGCAACTGGCAGAGTTCACGGCCCGCGAGCGCGCCGGCCGCGCACTGGATCCCGTGGTCAAGTCGGTCATCGACACGCTCCCGACAAGCGCACATCCCATGGATGTCTGCCGGACCGCGGCCTCGGTGCTGGGCGCCCGTCACGAACTTGCCGAGGATTCCTCACCTGTTGCCAACCAGAAGAAGGCTGTGGATCTGTGGGCAGCCATGCCTGCCGTGGTGGCTTACGACCAGCGCAGGCGGCGCGGCCAGGACGTGGTGGAACCACGGGACGATCTGGACTACTCGGCAAACTTCCTCTGGATGACCTTCGGCGAGGAACCGGTGGACGAGGTGGTCGAGGCCTTCAACGTCTCGATGATCCTCTACGCCGAGCACTCCTTCAATGCGTCCACGTTCACCGCCCGCGTGGTCACTTCGACGCTTTCCGACTTGCACTCCGCGGTGACGGCGGCGATCGGGGCACTCAAGGGCCCCTTGCACGGCGGCGCCAACGAGGCCGTCATGCACACCTTCGACGAAATCGGCATCCGCCCTGAGGAATCCCTGGAGGACGCGGCAGCCCGGGCGCGTACGTGGATGGAAGACGCCCTGGCGCAGAAGAAGAAGGTCATGGGCTTCGGCCACCGCGTCTACAAGCACGGCGACTCCCGCGTTCCCACCATGAAAGCCGCCCTGGACAAGATGATCGCCCATTACGGACGGCCTGAACTCCTGGGACTCTACAACGGCTTGGAGCAGGCCATGGACGAGGCCAAGGCCATCAAGCCCAACCTCGACTACCCGGCCGGTCCCACGTACCACCTCATGGGATTCGACACCCAGACCTTCACGCCGCTGTTCGTCGCCAGCCGCATCACCGGCTGGACCGCCCACGTCATGGAGCAGTTGGCGTCCAACTCACTCATCCGCCCACTGAGCGAATACAACGGACCGGAAGAGCGGCACGTCCCCTAACGGGTCAAGCACCACGGCCCGCCGTCGTGCGCTTCTGTTGGGGTGAGTCGGCGCCGTACCGTCACTCGACGCCCGTCCATTCCCTGGTCTGGACGCCCGCCACGTTCTGGTTGTCCGGCGCGAGTTCCACCCGCACGGCGATGCGGCGGCCGGAAATCATGGCCGGAAGCCAGTGCTCGGCATCGGCCCACATCCGCTCCACCGGCAGCTGCTCCACCGGGTACCAGCCGGGCGCGATTTCATCGCTCTCGGACGGTTCGCCCTCCCAGCTCCGGGTGAGGAAGACGGTGGTGGCCATGTTCCACTCGGGCCTGGCGGGGAAAATGAAGTCCACGGTTCCTGCGGGGACGAGGTCAGCGGCATCGACCACCACGTGGATCTCTTCCATAACCTCCCGGCATGCGGCTTCAATGGCCGTCTCACCGGCCTCGACATGGCCGCCGACACCCACCACCTTGCCGCTGCCGAATCCGGTCTTCTTGGTTCCGAGAAGGACGTACTGGCCCTCCGCGTCATCGCGGAGGAGAAAGCACAACGTCACATGGGCTGCAGTCATGCTGCCCACCTTAACCCGATCTCCCCCCCGTCCGGCCGCCATTGCTACAGTGAGCCCATGAACGAAGCCGGGGGTAAACCGCGGGCGGCGACGGCCGCCGTCGAGCATGCTGCCGAAGTACCCGGGACCCCGTCGGCCGAAGCGGTGGTCCCTGCACCAGATCCGGTGACCCAAGTGGCAGGTCCAGAGGCTCCAACGGATGGTCCGGTTTCCACGGCCGCTCCGGACCGCGACGCGTGGTTGCCGCGCTGGCTGGTGGCGCACCCCCTGTACTCCGGGTGGGCCTGGACGGTGCTGTGGTCCGGGCTGATCGTCCTGGACGAAGTGGTGGACCTGGCTGGCTGGACCTGGTACCTGCTGGTGTTGGTAGCCGCGCTGCCCACGCTGGTGTCCACGTTGGTGGTCCTTCACGCGACCCCGCGCAGCCACCTTAAAGCAGTGGACGCGACCGTGCTGGGCCACTTCTTCGTGCGGTTCCTGGCGCTGGTGGCCGCTTTCATGGTGTGGGCCGCCTCCGTGGTGATGAGCGCTTCCATCTCCACCACCGTCCAAACGGTGATCGGTGATTCCGAAAAGGAAGTCACGGCCTTGGGCTTCAACCTGATGGTGGCATCGGTACCGTTGGTGTTGTCCGTGCTGTGGATGGCCTTCATTGTGCGCTGTGCCTGGTTCCTGCGCAGGCTGCGTGGTTGGCGGCAAATACCGTTGAAGACCCGGGTGCCCAAGAAGTTCCTCCGCGGACGGCCCGCCCTCAAGCGCGTCGTGGTGGGCCTGGCCCACCCCGGATTGCTCCTGGTGGCCGGCCTGGGAACATCGCTGCTGGCCGTCTTCGTGGACGCAGTAGAGCTGACGTTCAGCGTAATTGGCTAGGGCGGCTACCCAAGCGCCCGGGGATGCGCTGCAGCATAAACCTCACGCAACGTATCAGCCGTCACCAGGGTGTACACCTGCGTGGTGGTCACCGAGGCATGGCCCAGCAGTTCCTGCACGACGCGCACATCCGCTCCGCCTTCCAGGAGGTGGGTGGCAAAGGAATGCCGCAGTGTGTGGGGCGAAACATCCTTGGTGATATTCGCTTTCTCAGCCGCGGTCTTCAGGATGGTCCAGGCGCTCTGCCGGCTGATCCGGCCGCCGCGCGCGTTGAGGAACAGGGCCGGGGTGCCCTTGCCCTTGGACGCAAGGAGCGGCCTGCCGCGGACAACGTAAGCTCCGACTGCCCGGGCGCCGTAGGAGCCGAGGGGTACGAGGCGTTCCTTGGATCCCTTGCCGAACAGCCGGACAATGGCCGGGCCAGGGCCCGTTTCCTGAAGGGAGACGTCGTCCACGTCCAGGCCCACGGCCTCGCTGATGCGGGCACCCGTGGAGTAGAGGAACTCCAGGAGGGCGCGGTCCCGCAGGCCTGTGGCTGTCTCCGTGCCGGCAGCTTCGAGGATCCGGGTCACCTCATCCACGCTGATGGCCTTCGGAAGCCTCTTCCCGGGCATGGGTGGGTGGACGTCGCCCGCGGGGTCGGAGGTGGTCAGGCCTTCAAGAGCCCAAAACTTATGCAAACCCCGCACCGCAACCACGGTCCTGGCCGCCGAACGAACGCCCAGGACGGATGCACCGTCGGCGCCGTCGGACAGGGCCTGCACAAACGCCGTGACATGGTGACGGGTTACTCCGCCGGGCTCGCCGACCCCTTGCGCGGCAAGGAAATTGGCATAGCGGCCCAGGTCCCGGCGGTACGCGGCAAGGGTGTTCGCCGCCAAGCCGCGTTCCACTCCCACGTATTGCAGGTAATCGGTGATCCCACGGTCAATGGCTGTGGCAGTCCGGGTGGCGGCCTCGGCCATGCTCAGCGCTGGCTCGGGTGTGCCGGCCAAGGAGCATTGGCCGGGCGGAGGCTGCGGAAGCCGTCAGCTTTAGCAGCGGCCGCGGCAAGGATGCCAAGGACCGCGGAGGGGTTGTGCAGCCGGCCCTCAAGGACGGCCTGCACGGCATCGTCCAACGGAATCCAGTGCAGCTCAATCTCGGCTTCTTCGTCCGTCCGGACATGGCGTTCGGCTTCCGGAACGCCGCTGAGGCCGCGGGCCAGGTAGATTCGGACGGCCTCGCTGGAAGAGCCCGGCGAGTTGAAGAAGTCCACAAGGACGTTCCAGGTTGCCGCGGTGAGGTCCGCTTCTTCCGCCAGCTCACGGGCAGCCCCCACCACGAAGTCTTCACCCTCCACGTCCAGGAGGCCTGCGGGGATTTCCCAGAGGTCCATGCCCACCGGGTGGCGGTACTGCTTCAACAGAAGAATTTCGCCATCCACGTTCATGGGCAACACGGCCACGGCACCGGGGTGGTCGATATAGTCTCGCACCAGTGTGTCGGTGTCCTCGCCGAGCTGGAAGGAATCGCTGACCACATCCCAGATGCGGCCCTCATAGACCTTGCTGGAGGACAAAAGACGGCGCGGGCTCGGCACGTCCGAAACCTGCCGTATTGTGCTGGGGGTTTCAGAAGTACCGGGCATCGCGCCGTCCTTTGCTTGTGCGGTTTGTTTACTTGGCAGCTACCGCGTCGGCGGCCTGCTTTGCTTCGACAGCTCCACCTTCACGGCGATCCAGTGCAGCCTTCACCAGGCCTGCGAACAGCGGGTGCGGACGCGTAGGACGCGAGCTGAGCTCGGGGTGCGCCTGGGTGGCGACGTAGTACGGGTGCACGTCGCGGGGAAGCTCCACGTACTCCACCAGCTTGCCATCGGGTGAGGTACCGGAGAACACCAGGCCCTCGGCCGCGATCTGGTCACGGTACTTGTTGTTGACCTCGTACCGGTGGCGGTGGCGTTCGCTCACTGACGTGGTGCCGTAGGTTTCGGCTACCACGGAGCCTTCGTCGAGCTTGGCTTCGTAGAGCCCCAGGCGCATGGTGCCGCCGAGGTCTCCCTTGCCGTCCACGATGTCCAACTGCTCTTCCATCGTGGCGATGACCGGGAACTTGGAGTCGGGCTCGAACTCGCTGGAGGAAGCACCCTCCAGGCCAACCACGTTGCGGGCGTACTCGATCACCATGCACTGCAGGCCAAGGCACAGGCCCAGGACAGGGAGCTTGGTTTCACGGGCGAACTTCAGGGCGCCAAGCTTGCCTTCCAGTCCACGGATGCCGAAACCACCCGGAACGCAGATCGCGTCCACGCCCGCCAGGGACTTGGTGGCACCTGCGAGGGTTTCGCATTCGTCGGAGGGAACCCAACGGATCTTGACCTTCGCCTCGTTGGCGAATCCGCCTGCGCGCAGTGCCTCGGTCACCGAAAGGTAGGCGTCCGGAAGGTCGATGTACTTGCCCACCAGGGCAACCTCGACCTCGTGCTTCGGGTTGTGCACGGCTTCAAGCAGTTTGTCCCACTTGCTCCAGTCCACGTCCTTGAACGGCAGGTCCAGGGCACGGACGATATAGGAGTCCAACTGCTGGGAGTGCAGGGTCTTGGGGATGTCGTAGATGCTCGGAGCATCGGCGGCGTTGACCACGGCGTCGATGTCGACGTCGCACATGCGGCCGATCTTCTCCCGCATGGCTTCGGGAACTTCGCGGTCCGAACGGATCACGATCGCTTCGGGCTGGATGCCGATGGAGCGCAGGGCCGCGACGGAGTGCTGCGTCGGCTTGGTCTTCAACTCCTGGGAAGGTCCGATGTACGGGACCAGGGATACGTGGAGGAAGAAGACATTCGTCCGGCCGATGTCCTGGCGGACCTGGCGGGCTGACTCCAGGAACGGCTGCGATTCGATGTCGCCAACGGTTCCACCGATTTCGGTGATGATGACGTCCGGAGCGTTCTTGCCCTCGGCGGGCAGGCGCATGCGGCGCTTGATCTCGTCAGTGATGTGCGGGATGACCTGGACAGTATCGCCAAGGTACTCGCCGCGGCGCTCCTTCGCGATGACCGTGGAGTAGATCTGGCCGGTTGTGACGTTGGCCGAACCTTCAAGGTTCTCGTCGAGGAAGCGCTCGTAGTGTCCGATGTCGAGGTCGGTCTCGGCGCCGTCGTCAGTCACGAACACTTCGCCGTGCTGGAAGGGATTCATCGTGCCCGGATCCACGTTCAGGTAGGGATCGAGCTTCTGCATAGTTACAGACAAACCGCGTGCCCGCAGCAGGTGGCCGAGGCTCGAAGCCGTCAGTCCCTTACCGAGCGAGGACGCCACACCGCCGGTGACGAAGATGTGTTTGGTCGTCTTGGACGAGCCCGGGAACCGGGAATTTACACGGGAATTTGATCGCTGCACCACGGAATTCGAGCTTATCATCAATTACGCCTTCCAAGCGTCCTGTCCGGATTCCCCAAATGGTCCATGGTTGCCCAGTTACCTGCCTGCAATCAAGGGTTCGGCCGGAACAAAGTGCACTGAATGTAATTGTCCTCGCAGTGCCTCTCCCGGCCACTAGGCCTGCTGCGGAAGGAGTTTCGCGTCGTCCAGGAGCTCCTGGGCGTGGGCCTGCGCGGACTCCGAGTCCTCCTGCCCGGCCAGCATGCGGGCGAGTTCCTTGACCCGTTCTTCCTCGGACAACAACTGGACATCGCTGGAGGTGAATCCAGAGGTGGTCTTGCCATCCGCGCCGCGCACCGAGGTCTTGATGACCCGGATGTGCTGGTCAGCAAACGCGGCAACCTGGGGCAAGTGCGTGACTACCAGCACCTGGACGTGCCGGGCCAGCATGGCCAGCCGGCGTCCGATTTCGACGGCGGCACGCCCGCCGACGCCGGCGTCCACCTCGTCGAAGACGAACGTCGGAACCGGGTCCACGGCAGCGAGGACCACTTCGATGGCCAGCATGACGCGGGACAGTTCACCGCCGGATGCACCCTTGCCCAAAGGCCTCGCCGGGGCACCGGAGTGCGGTCGGAGCAGGAACGCGATCTCGTCGGTTCCCCAGGGGCCCAGGGAGCCGCTGTCCTCGAGCTCAATGACCAACGTGGCGTCGGCCATGGCCAAGGCCTTCAGCTCTGCGCTGACCCGGGAAGAGAGGTCTTTGGCGGCCTTCTGCCGCGCCTTGGTCATGGCCGCTGCCAGTTTGCGCAGCTTATCTTCCGACGCGGCCACTTCCGCGTCCAGGGATTCGATGCGGGTCGAGTCGTCCTGGAGTTCGTCAAGGCGGATCCGCGCCACGGCGGCCCACTCCAGCACCTCGTCGATGCTCGGGGCGTACTTGCGGATCAGCTTGGCCAGCGCTGCGCGGCGTTCCTCGATCTCGGACAGTCGCTCGGGTCCCTCGGTGTCCAGGGCGGCCTGGTAGCTGGACAGTTCGGCCGCGATGTCGTTCAGGAGGAACCCAACCTCGGCCAGCCTGGCAGCCGCAGCGCCGAGCGCCTCATCATGGTCTGCCACCTGTTCGAGGGTCCGCTTGGCCGCATCCACCAAGGAGGTGGCATCGCCGGACTCACCGAACTCCTCCGCGATCAAGGACTCATGGGCTGATGCCGCGGCGATCCGCAACTCTTCGACGTTGGCCAGTTTCACAGCTTCGGCCTTGAGTGCCTCGTCTTCGCCGGGCTGGGGATCGATCTCATCGATCTCGGTCAGCGCGGCATCCAACGACTCCGCTTCGCGCAAGCGTTCACGGGCCTCGTTGCGCAGCGTCTCCAGCTCGGACTGAATCGACTTCCAGTGCTTGTACAGCTCCTGGTACTCCCCCAGCGGCTTGGCCAACGATGGTCCGGCAAAGCGGTCCAGGGCATGCCTTTGCGCTGCCGCACCCTTGAGCCTGATCTGGTCCGTTTGGCCATGGACCACCACCAGGCTCTCCCCCAACTCCGCCAGGACGCCTACCGGCGCCGTCCGCCCACCCACGTAAGCCCGGCTGCGTCCGTCGGCACTGACGGTACGGGCAAGCAGGAGTTCAGCCACGCCGTCGTACTCTTCCGCTTCGCCGCCGGCCTCGCGGGTGCGCTCCACGGCGTGGTGTTGCGGGTCGAGCTTCAGTACCGCCTCGGCGGATGCTGACTTGGCGCCGCTGCGTACGGCACCGGCGTCCGAGCGGGCGCCCAGGAGAAGCCCGACGGCGGTGACCACCATGGTCTTGCCGGCGCCGGTTTCACCTGTGACGACGCTCAGGCCAGGGCCGAGCGGGAGGGCGGCGTCGGTGATGACGCCAAGGTCACGGATTCGGAGTTCTTCAAGCATGCTTCACTTCGCATTCGTGGGGTCGGAGGGTTCACCGTGCCCAGGCTCGTGCGGGCTCGGCAAGGGTGCCGGCGACGGTGTGCGGATCACGGGGATCGGGCCGGTGTGGACTTCGCCGCTGCGTG
Source organism: Paenarthrobacter sp. NPDC090522 (assembly GCF_044769225.1). Lineage (NCBI taxonomy): Bacteria > Bacillati > Actinomycetota > Actinomycetes > Micrococcales > Micrococcaceae > Paenarthrobacter > Paenarthrobacter sp. NPDC090522. Next base: position 5,487 of record NZ_JBIVXL010000006.1, on the reverse strand, counting down.
GGGCGGGACCACGCCAGCCATGGATGGGTAGCTGGAACTTCCGGACCAGCCGGGCGGAAAACGGGGTCATGTGGGTCCGGGCCAGCCGGACTGGCGTGGCGGAGCGGGTCACTTCGACGCGTGCTCCGGGCGGCAGGTCCACCGAACGCCGGCCATCGCACCACAACACACCCAAGGCATCCGTCCGGTTCATGATCTCTACGGCCAGCTTGGACCTCGGGGATACCACCAGGGGCTTGGCGAAAAGGGCGTGGGCACTGATCGGCACGATCACCAACGCCTCCACTTCCGGCCAAACAACCGGGCCGCCGGAAGAGAAAGCGTAGGCCGTGGAACCTGTTGGAGTTGCCAGGACCACACCGTCACAGCCGAACGAGGTCAGCGGACGTTCGTCCACCTCGGTGACCACTTCCAGCATGCGCTCACGGTTGGCTTTTTCGATGGCTGCTTCATTGAGCGCCCACGTGTGCCAGATCTTTTGGCCCTTGATCCACACCTGGACATCGATGGTCATGCGCTCTTCCACCGTGTACTGGCGGCTGGCAATCCATTCAACGGTCTGGGCCAGGTCCGCACGCTCGCTCTCAGCCAGGAATCCGACATGGCCAAGGTTCACCCCCAGCAGTGGAACATCCACTTCGCGGACGAGTTCGGCAGCGCGCAGGATGGTGCCGTCGCCGCCAAGCACCATCACCAGTTCGACGTCTTCCAGGCTCACGTGATCGTGAAGGATCTCGATGGGCGTATCCACGGCGCCGAAAAAGCGTTCGACGTCGGCCAGCTCGGACTTCTGCAACACCGGAACAAGTCCGGAAGAATGCAGTTGGGTACAGGCATCCCACGCCGCGCGGAGCGATTCCTCCCGTCCGGTGTGGGCAAGGACCAATACGTGCCTGCTCATCGGGTTCTGCTTTCTAGTGGTTCGGCCAGAGTGATTCCATCAACGCAGCAACGTCCCCGTCCCGCTCTTCGATCTTAGGCAACACCGCCGACATCCTGCGTTTCATCCACAGGAAGTACTCAACATTTCCGTCCTGGCCCGGCAACGGACTGACTGCGAGGCCTTGCACCTCCAGGCCGGTATCCACCGCGGCCCGCACCACCTGGGCGACTGCCCGGCGTCGTTCCTGTTCGGACGACACCACGCCGGTGCGGCTCAAGCGTTCCTTGCCAACCTCGAACTGCGGCTTCACCATGAGCACCAGGTCACCGCCCGGCGCAGTGCAGGCCGCCAGTGGCTCCAGGACCAACGTCAAGGAAATGAAAGAGAGGTCTGCCACGGTCAGGGACGCGGCCCCACCGATCTGATCGGGCGTCATGTACCTGACATTGAGTCCCTCATGGACATCCACCCGCGGGTCGTCCCGAAGCTGTTGGACCAACTGGCCGTGCCCGACGTCCACCGCCACCACCTGGGCGGCGCCCTGCCTCAGCAGGACGTCCGTGAAACCGCCGGTGGAGGCACCGGCGTCGAGGCACCTCCGGCCGGCGACCACCACGTCCGGGAAGGCTGCCAGTGCACCGGCGAGTTTGTGACCTGCGCGGCTGACGTAGGCATCCTCCGGATGGGGTTCCACCTGCAAGGCTGTCCCGGCATCCACCGGCTGGGAAGCCTTGGACAGGACGGCGCCGCCGGACGTGACCTTGCCATCGGCAATGAGCTTGGCCGCATGCGTCCGGGACCTCGCCAGCCCACGGGTGACGAGTTCCTGATCGAGTCGTGCCATACGCTAGCTGTTGCCTTCCGGGGTGTCGGCGGCCGGCTGTCCCGCCGCTTGTCTCGCCGTCTGTCCCGCCGCGGCCGGCGGGAGGCCGGGTTCGGCGTCGAGGGCCTCCAACAGCGAATCATGCAGGGCCGTGTACAAGTCCGCATGCTCCGAAACCGGAGTCCCCGGAACTGCGTTCAACAGTTCCAGGGTCCGGTCGACCGCCGTTTCACCCGTGGGGGCGGCAGGCCCGGGCCATGGTGTTTCTTCAGGGGACTCGGTCATCGCACCAGTCTAGTGAGAACGCCACTCAAGCTTCGGCGCCTGCGCTTCGGAGGCATCCGGCACAGCACTCCACCAGGCCGCACACGCCGCGCGCCAGGCATCGAGATCGTCCTCGGAACCAATGACGGTCACAACATTGTCCTCCACGGAGGCGGATGCCTCCCCGCAACGGAACGAGTGGTCTTCTCCGACGACGTCCGGATAGGGCTCGTAGAGCTCCGTGAGATCCGACAGCAAGTACGTCGGCCGTTCATCAGTCCGGGCGGCCAGGATGGTGTGCTTCGTATCGACGCCGGTCAGGACTGCCGCCGTCGCGTATCCTGCGCGGTTACCACCCAGGATGTCGGTGTCCAGGCGGTCGCCCACCACAAGCGGCCGGTCGGCCTTGAGCCGCTTCGCAGCGGCGTGGAACAGGGGCGCTTCCGGCTTGCCCGCAACCAGGGGATACTGCCCGGTCGCTGCGGCAACAGCCGCCACCAGGGTGCCGTTGCCCGGAGCCATTCCGCGGGCCTGCGGAATGGACATGTCCGTGTTGGTGGCGAACCACTTGGCCCCGCCAGCGACGACGTAGGAGGCCTCGGCGAGCTCCTTCCAGCCAATCTCAGGGTTGAAACCCTGCACCACTGCCACCGGATGTTCAGCTGCGCTGTGCACGGGCTTGAGGCCCACCAGCTCGATCTCATGGGCCAAGGCCGCACTGCCTGTAATCAGGACGTGTGCGCCCGACGGAAGCATCGAAGCAAGCAGTTCGCCCGCGGCCTGCGAGGAACTCACCACTTGGTGGTCCTCTGCCGGCGCCCCCAGTTCCCTCAGATGGGCGGCAACCTGGGCCGGCGTCCGCGACGCATTGTTGGTCACGTAGCCCAAGCCGACGCCCACGGTCTCCAGCCGCTGCAGCGACTCCACGGCGCCCGGGATGGCGTGCGGCCCTGCGTACACCACGCCGTCAAGATCGGAGAGAACGGCGTCAAACGACTCAATCAGCGCATCAGCCATTCCGGGACTCGTCTCCTGCGGTCTCGTTGTCTTCAGCATCCTCGGCCTCGTCTTCGTCCTCGTCCTCGGCGGAATCGATGTCGGACTCGGGGTCGTCGGATTCAAAGTAGTCGGACTCGGCGTCGTCCACTTCAACGTCCTCGTGGGCAGCGTCCGCGGCCGCGGCTTCGGCGATCACAGTGTCAGTTTCGCCCTGCCCGACGGCGGCGTCACCGTCCTGCTTCTGGAAACGGGGCTTGCGCTCGGCTGCTTCGTCCTCTTCGTCCCAACCGAGGTCAAGGATCTCCGGCTCCGCGAACTCGCCGACGCCCAGGGCGTTCTCGGCCACGACGGCCTGGCGCTCCCAGCGCACTGCTTCGTCAGCGCGGCCGGCAGCCGTCAGGGCCTCGGCGTAGGCACGGAACAAACGGGGGCTGTAGGAGAAGGCCCGGTTGATGTCCAGCTGCGGGATCTCGAGTTCGGCCACCGCTGCATCCAACTGGTTCAGGTCGGCACGGGCGCCCGAAGCCACAATGGCAAGCTCAACCTTGCCCGGAGCGTCCAGGTCCTGGGCCTCGGGTGAACGAACCATGTCCAAGGCACGGTCGGCGCGGCCCAAACCACGCTCACAGTCAGCCATCACCGGCAGGTGCACGTTGGAGCCGCTGATGCGGCGGTACGTACGGAACTCACGCAGTGCCTCACCGTAGTGTCCGGCAGCGTATGCCGTCAGGCCCACAGCCTCGCGGACTGCAGACAAACGGCCACCGCGACGGCTCGCAGCGAGGGCGTGCTGGAACGCGAGCTCAGGTTCCACATCGATCAGGCGTCCTGCCATGACCAGGTGCTTGGCGACCCAACCGGCATTCTGGTCTTCAAGGGTCTTGATCTGGTGACCCGTGGCCCGGTCCAGTTCATTGCCCGTGACATCCGCGTCGATCTCCGGCGAACGCTCGCGGTCCGGACGGTTGGCGCTACGAATGTCCTTGGCGTTGGGCACACGGGCGGGACGGTCTTCGCGGCCTTCGCCGAAACGGCCACCACTGGGCCTGTTCTCCCCGAAGGACCGACGATCCCCACTGCGGTCATTCCGGTCACGGTCGTTCCGATCGCGGAAGGGCTTGCGGTCATCGTCACGGCGCGGACGATCACCGAAAGCGCGGCGGTCATCGTCACGGCGCGGACCGTCAAAGTTCCGCGGACCACGTTCCGGGCGGTCACCGAAGGGCTTGCGGTCACCGTTGTACGACCGGCGCTCACCATCACGGGAAGGACGCTCGCCGCCACGTGCCGGGCGGTCACCAAAGGAACGACGCTCGTCACCATCACGGCGCGGACGATCACCAAAGCTACGACGGTCATCGCCATCGCGGCGCGGACGATCACCAAAGCTACGACGGTCATCACCGTCACGGCGCGGGCGGTCACCGAAAGGCTTCCTGTCGCCACCAAACGAACGACGCTCGTCGCCGTCACGACGCGGACGATCACCGAAGCTACGACGGTCATCGCCATCACGACGCGGACGATCGAAGCCACGCTCGGAACGCTCTCCGAAAGACTTGCGGTCACTGTTGTACGGACGGCGCTCCCCATCACGGGCAGGACGCTCGCCATAGGGACGGCCTTGGTCATTGCCGTCGCGGTTTTCCCTGGAGCGGAAGCCTCGGGGGGCACCACCGGAGTTGTTGTTGGGGCGGTAGGACCCTCGGTCACCACGATTCCCGCCGAAGTTACCGCGATTGCCGCCTCGATTGCCGCCGTTGTGCTCAGCCATTATGGATTCCTCCTGTTGCGAGCCGACCAGTGGCGCGTGCGTAGTCGCTCATAACCCTTATTTCGTTGTCACGCCGCCGGCAATAGCTGATGCCGGCTCGTTTGTCTTATGCAATTCTAGGCGACCGTACTTCTGGAGCCGAACCCCCAGGGTGCCTCATAGTGTTCCCGTGGCAAGTCTCACAACTTGTTCTCGGGCATTTTCGCTTCTTAAACTGGGAGGCCCCCCAACCTGGTGGTTGGGGGGCCTCGACCTGAATGGTTGTCCGGCGGTGTCCTACTCTCCCACACCCTCCCGGGTGCAGTACCATCGGCGCTGTGGGTCTTAGCTTCCGGGTTCGGAATGGGACCGGGCGTTTCCCCCACGCTATGACCGCCGTAACCTTTTTACCCGTACCCTGTTGGGGGTTGGGAAGCTTTGTGTGGTTACAACTGTGGTGCTTGGTTGTGTATTTGGTTGTGTTGGTTCCTGTTGTTCAACTGGTGTTGTTGGTTGGGAACCACATAGTGGACGCGTGCAGTGTGTTTTTTGGGTGGTGTAAGTTGTTGGCCTATTAGTACCGGTCAGCTTCACGAGTCTTTAGTCCTCGCTTCCACATCCGGCCTATCAACCCAGTGGTCTGGCTGGGGGCCTCTCACACATGAAGTGCGTGGAAATCTCATCTTGAAGCGAGCTTCCCGCTTAGATGCTTTCAGCGGTTATCCCATCCGAACGTAGCTAATCAGCGGTGCACTTGGCAGTACA